>JALZOQ010000010.1 GCA_030913835.1 Actinomycetota bacterium
GCGGGCATCCGCGCCGAGGCGCTGCCGCCGCAGGCGTTCGTCGCGCTGGCGCACGCCCTGACGTGAGCGTCGCGGCGGCGCCCGCGAAGCTCAATCTGGCGCTCGTCGTCGGGCCGCGGCGACCCGACGGCAAGCATGAGGTCGTCACGGTGCTCGAGCGGCTGGCGCTCGCTGACCAGATCGAGCTCGAACCGGCGTACGGGCTTCGCGTGGACGGATTCGCCGAGGACACGCTTGTCCGGACCGCGCTCGAGTCCCTCGCTGGACGGGTCGGCATCCAGCCCGGCTGGCACGTGCGGATCGAGAAGGCGATTCCAGTGGCCGCCGGCCTCGGCGGCGGGAGCTCCGACGCCGCGACGGCGCTTCGGCTCGCGAACGACACCTTGCAGAGCCCGCTCCCGCCGGACGAGCTGGCCGGGATCGCTGCCGAGCTAGGCGCCGACGTCCCGTTCTTCCTGACCGAGGGGCCGCAGGTGGGCCGCGGCGACGGATCGACTCTCGTGCCGATCGAGGTCCGTCGGGACTACGCCGTACTGCTCCTGCTTCCGGAGGGTGAGGTGAAGCAGTCGACGGGCGCGGTCTACGCGAGCTTCGACGAGCGCAACGGGGAGATGGACTTCCCTCGGCGATCGGCCGACCTCGAGCAGGCGGTCGCCGGCGCCGACCTCGTCGCACTGCCGCCGAACGACCTCGCCTGGTCGCCCTTCGCCGCTCGGCTGCTCACGCGAGGCGCGTTTCGCGCGGACGTCACCGGGGCCGGGCCGGTGGTGTACGGGCTGTTCGACGACCGAGGTGCGGCGGAGGCGGCAGCGCGTGCGCTCGGCCCCGTGGGGCGGACCTGGATCACGAGCCCAGCGTGGTAGCGTGGACTCATGGTCGAGTGGGGTCAGCCGCACACGATCGAACAGGGCACAACGCGGCCTGGGCGCTGGCTCCGCGAGCGCCGTCTGCGCATCGCGGCGTGGATCGCCTTGGTCGAGGCGATCCTGCTCGTCGTCCACGTGATCCCGAAGTTCAGCGCGCTCCTCGCCGCCGCGGCCCTGTTCCTCTTCTACGTGTTCGTCGGGCGCTCGCTGCGCTCCGACGCGGTCAGGCACGCGAGCTGGATCGCCGCGACGTCGCAGGTTCTGGTGGCGCTCGTGCCGGTGCTCCTGATCGTCGTCGGCACGCTCGCGCTGATCGCGGTCGGGATCCTCGCCGTCGTCGCACTCGTCGTCCTTTTCACCGACCGGCGCTGACCCTTAGACTTGGAGCGTGGGACGGCCCTGGTGCGAGTTTGCGCGCTGCTCCAACGGTGGGGCGTAGCCAAGTGGTAAGGCAGCGGGTTTTGGTCCCGCGATCCCAGGTTCGAATCCTGGCGCCCCAGTCATCGGTCGCGGGCTCGGCGCCTCCGCAGGTGGCCAAGGCCCCACCGCGTTCCTGCACCGATGATCCCTGGGCTTGAAACCGTCGCGGCCAGCGCCGCAAAGCCGTTGGCGCAGCGCGCCGCGAAGCGGCTGATCCATCGGCTGCAGGGCGGACAGCTGGGTCGCCTTTTCACCGAGCTCGATCGGACGTTCGGCGCGGAGACGGGAATGAGCGCGGCCGGTCTCGCGCCACTGCTCGAAGACTTCGACCTCGTGGAAGCGCTGCATGAATTTGCAGACACCGCGACGTTCCCGCGCGACCGGATCGTCGAGATCCTTGCGGGTCATCTCAGTCCTCTTCGCGAAGGCCAGAGCACCGCCGAGGCGGCGGAGGAAGTCGCCACCGCGATGGAGCGCGGTATGGCGTTTGCCTTCGAGTCCGACCGGCAGGCACTGGTCTTCGAGCTCCAACGACTGCGCGGAGACATCTTGGCCGGGGAGCCGTCGCTCGTGGAAGAGGATCCGACCGGCGATCCGAGAGAACGGGTGTGGAACGACGACTTTGCAGCGCTCCACTATTTGAACGTGCCGCGGCTCCTCATGGACCCAGCAGGGCGTGCGGCGGTGGTGCAGGAGCCCTGGCTTGAAGACCTTGCCTCTTTTCGCACGGCGGATGGGCTCCAGATCTTGCGCGCGACCCAGCTTCTGGGCGTCCTGATCCGGGTCTGGGAGGAACGCGTAGTCGACGTCGAGTCGTTCGCGGACATCGGTGACCTACCGGTTGGGGCCCGGGTCGCGTTCATCGCCAATTTTCGGACCAAGAACATGGCCGGACGGCAGCTCACAGAGATCGAGTTGTCGGGAGATCTGCTTCGCGATCCGCACCTCTATGCCCAGACGCCGAAGCGACGCGTGTACCTCCCGATCGATCCGCGCTGGATCACCACGTCGACGGCGCACCATGAGTTCACGAGCGGCCAGAGCTGGCTCGGAGGCCTCGGCATCTTGAGAGGCGTGACGCCTCAACGGGCGGTCGTCTCTCCGCTCGTGCTCGGCCTTCCGATCACCGAAGCAAACGCCTGGTTCTATCGGGCGCCATGACCATTCGTGAGCGAAAGGAGCGCGTCGTCAAGTGAAGGTCGCGTTTCATTTCGACGCTGATGCCCACGGTCTGTACTACGGCCCTCCGATCAAGGAGCTCGTCTTTCGCGCCTTGACGAAGGTTCCGCCGGACGAGCGGGACATGCGCCTGGATTGCGGGGACTTGCTCGTCTGGGGTCAGCGACCCGATCTGGTGCTGGGAAAGCTCTTCGCGACGCAAAACTGGACGACGTGTGGCGCACCGTTCGCCGAGGCCACCGCCAACCGCTGCGTCTACGTCGTCGCAGTGGAGGATTTGGCCGGCGCTTCAGCAGAGGCCGTGGACGCGGCACTTGGCGAGGATTCGTCCTTTCTCGGGTCACTCGAGGTGCTTCGCGGAAATCCCCTCCACGCAGTCCTGTACCACCAGAGCCTGATCCCCATGTTCCGGATCGTTGGCGACGAGCTGCGCGTCTTCTACGAACAGTCCGCATACGAAGCCGGAGCAGCCGACCGCGACGAAGTGATGTTCGAGCATTGGCGCTCGTTGCAGATCTTCGAGCGAGTCGCGTGGGAGGATGCCCGCCGCGCGCTCGAGCCCGGCGGGGAGCAATAATCCGTCCCCTGCAACGGCAAACCGGCACGGGTTGGGCCCCGCCTTCTATCGTTCGCCGCGTGCACGCGCCTGAACCTCTCGAGTGCGGCAGTTCGAACGGCGTGCCAGGCCAGCCTCGAGAGGCGGGATGACGACCGACGTCGCAGCCCTCGTGATGGCCGCCGGCCTCGGGACGCGGATGCATTCCGAGTTGCCGAAGCACCTCCATCCGCTGCTCGGGCGCCGGATGATCGACTGGGTCGTCGCCTCGGCGCGCGCCGTCGAGGCCGATCCGATCGTCGTCGTGGTCGCGCCGGACCGCGCCGACGCCTTCGCCGGGCTGACGCTCGCCGTTCAGCAGGAAGCCCGGGGGACCGGGGACGCCGTGGCGGCGGCGCGCGAGACGCTCGCCGGCTTCAGCGGGGACGTTCTCGTCTTGTCGGGCGACACGCCACTCCTGACCGAGGAGGTGCTGCGCGGGCTGATCGACGCGCACCGTCGCGAGGGCGCGCAGGTGACCGTCCTCTCCTTCGAGCCCGAGGACGAGTTCCCCTACGGCCGCCTCATCCGCGGGCCTGACGGGTCGCTCGAGCGCGTCGTCGAGGAGCGCGACGCGACGCCGGGGCAGCTCGCGATCACCGAGCTGAACAGCTCGATCTACGTCTTCGAGTCCTCCGCGCTCTGGGCCGCGATCGACAAGCTCGACACCTCAAACGCCCAGGGCGAGCTGCAGCTCACCGACACGATCGCCCACATCGTCGCGGCGGGTGGCCGCGCCCACGCGCACCGCTCGCCCGATCCAATCGCGCCGACCGGCGTGAACACGCGCGCCGACCTCGCCGCGGCCGGCGCCGTGCTCCGTGACCGCATCAACCGCGCGCACATGCTCGCCGGCACGACGATCGTCGATCCCGCGACGACGTGGATCGAGCCCGACGTCGAGCTCGAGCCCGACTCCACGATCCATCCGTTCACCCATCTGCGCGGAACCACACGGGTCGGCACCGGGGCGGAAGTCGGCCCGCACGCGGTCGCCGTCGACGCCGAGATCGGCCCGCGAGTCGTGATCGGCCCGTTCGCCTACCTGCGTCCGGGCAGCGTCGTCGGGGAAGGCGCCAAGGTCGGCACGTTCGTGGAGTTGAAGAACACGCGGATCGGCGCGCGTACGAAGGTCCCGCATCTGTCGTATCTCGGCGATGCCGAGGTCGGCGAGGACACGAACGTGGCCGCGTCGAACGTGACGGTGAACTTCCCACACCGGACCGGCAAGGAGAAGGGCCGCACGAAGATCGGCAGCAACGTCAGGACCGGAGTCGACAATTCGTTCGTTGCGCCGGTCGAGATCGGAGACGATGCTTGGATTGCAGCGGGAACGGTCATCACAGAGGATGTCCCTCCCGGCGCCCTGGCAGGATTCCCGCCCCGACAGGTGACGAAGGAAGGCTATGTCTACGACGAGCGCGACGACGACTGAGCTCGCCCTCCCGGGGCTGGAGGCGAGCGACGTGAGCGCCCAGCCCGCTCCCGGGCACTTCATCGAGCGCGGCCCGCAGAAGCGACTCATGGTCGTTGCCGGCCGCTCGCATCCCGACCTGGCCGGCCGAATCGCGCAGGGCCTCGGCGTCCAGCTCGGCGAGATCGAGCTCGAGACGTTCCCGAACGGCGAAACCTACTGTCGCTACGCCGAGTCGATCCGCGGCGCGGACATCTTCCTCGTCCAGACCGGGTGCAATCCCGTCGACCAGAACCTGATGGAGCTGCTCCTGATGATTCAGGCCGCGAAGCTCGCGTCGGCCAAGCGGATCACAGCGGTCATCCCCTGCTTCCCCTACTCGCGCCAGGATCGCAAGGCCAAGCCCCGCGAGCCGATCTCGGGCCGGCTCGTCGCGGACATGCTGCAGCTGGCCGGGGCCGACCGCGTGCTCACGATGGACCTGCACGCCGGCCAGATCCAGGGCTTCTTCACGATCCCGGTCGACCACATGACGGCGCAGCAGCTCTTCGCGCGCCACTTCCGCGACCTCGGGCACTTCGGCGACGGCGTCGTCTCGGTAGCGCCGGACGCCGGGCGGGCGAAGGTCGCCGTGCGGTTCGCCGAGATGCTCGAGGCGGACTTCGCGGTGATGCACAAGACGCGCGGTACGCGCGATCAGGTCTCGGTCACCGAGGTGACGGGCCGGGTCCGCGACAAGATCGCGATCGTCGGGGACGACGTGACGACGACCGGGGCCACGCTGATCGCGGGCGCGCAGGCGCTCCGCGAGCACGGCGCGACTGGGGTCTGGGTCTACGTCACGCATGCTCTGCTGAGCGACGAGGGCCTGGAGCGGCTCGGCTCCGCGAGCGAGATCGCGGGCATCGTCGTGACCGACACGGTGCCGATCGATCCGCTCAAGAAGCCGGACAACCTGACCGTGCTGACGGTCGCTCCGCTGCTCGCCGAGACGATCATGAACGTCTTCGCCGACGACTCCGTCTCAGCCATCTTCGGCGGCGAAAACCAGCTGTTCTAAGGGCCGTTGCGCCGCCTCGCGCTTGGCGGCTCGGTAAGGGAGCGCACACGGCCGACCGGCCAAACTGGCCGGCCGAGACGGGGCCGCCGAGTCGGCGCCTCAGCGGCCTTCCGCTAC
>JALZOQ010000374.1 GCA_030913835.1 Actinomycetota bacterium
GCGGACACGTATCGGGAAGTGCTCGGCCTGTGACGGTCTCCGCCGTCGTGGTGTCGCACGGGCACGCCGCAGAGCTCGAGCAGTCGCTGCCGGCCCTCGCGCCGCAGGTCGACGAGCTCCTGGTCGTCTCGAACTTCCCGGGCAGCGTCGAGGCGGTGCCTGCCGGCGCGCGTGTGCTCGACAACGATCGGCCGCGGACCTTCGCGGCGAACGTGAACCGCGGCATCGCGGAGACCGCCGGAGAGTTCGTGCTCGTGGCGAACCCTGACGCCGTTCCCGAGCACCGCGCCGTCCAGCTGCTCGCGGAGTTCGCGGCCGCCGAGCCGCGCCGCGGGATCGTCGGGCCCCAGATGCGCTACGAAGATGGCGAGTGGCAGCCCTCCCGGCGACGCTTTCCCACGGTCTCGGGGACGCTCGTCCGACGGACGCCGCTCCGTCTCGTCCCGGGTCTGCGCGAGCAGCGCGCCCACTATCTGCTGGACGACCGGCCGAGCAGCCCCGTGCCGGCGGACTGGCTGCTCGGCGCGTTCCTGCTCCAGCGGCGCGAGATGCTCGAGGAGCTCGGCGGCTGGGACGGCGGCTTCCGCCACTACGGCGAGGACATCGACCTGTGCTACCGCGCCGCGAGAGCGGGCTGGGAGCGCTGGTACGTCCCGGCGGCGGTCGTCTGGCACGACTACGCGGCGGTCGTCGACAAGCGCTTCCTGACACGCCACACACTCTGGCATGCGCGCGGGATGCTCCGCTTCGTCCGCAAGCACCCGGAACGCCTGCTGGCGCTGCGATGACCGATCGGGGTCAGACCCCTGACACGGCCAGGAAGTACGCGGCTGCCGGGGACGGCTGGAGCGAGGAGCAGTACGCCGACCCGTCCGGCTACCTCGGGCACCGCGCCGAGCTCGTGGTCTCTCTCGGGCCGTGTCTGGCACCAGGCGACACGGTCCTCGACCTCGCCTGCGGAGACGCAGGGCTCGCCGACCACTTGCTTCCGCTCGGCCTGCGCTACATCGGCGTCGACGCGACCGAGTCGATGGTCGCCGCCGCCCGCGCCCGGCTCGGCGACCGCGCGCTCGTCGAGCTCGCCGACCTCAACGACTACGCCCCGCGCGAGCCGGTCGCGGCGACCACGGTCTTCCGCGCCATCTACTACGCGCGCGACCGCCGCGAGCTCTTCCGCCACGTCGCGGCTTTCACCGAGCGAAAGCTGGTTTTCGACCTGAACCCGCGCCAGTACCGAGTGGAAGACGTGCGGGCCGACCTGCGCGCAGCCGGCTTCGACCAACTCGACATCCGGCCTTTCTTCGCCCCGCAGAACGTCGCCCTCCCGCGTCCGCTCCGCAGAGCTCTCCGGGCCGCCGAACGCACGGGCCCCCTCGCCCGAGCCGCCCTCCGTTTCCGCTTCTCGTTCCTCTGCGCCGCCTCGCGCGTTTAGCGTTTAGCCCTGCGCGCCGGGCGGCAGCTTGTCGCGGAACTGGAACGAGAGCTGGGCGCCGAGCTTGCGGATGTCGCCGGTGCGAGGGTCGAGCTCCGCCGGCACGAGGGGTGGGTCGATCGTCACGGTGATGCGGAACGGCGGCTTCGGCGTGCGCAGGTACAGAACCACGTACGAGTTCTGCTGGAGGGCGGCGCGCCGAGTCCCCGTCACCCGGCCGGTCGCCGCCTGCTTGTCTGGGCCGACGATGAGCGTCCCGACCTTGATCGTGGCGGTGTTGCGGAAGTCGAACCCGTCCGGCCGGGACAGGATCACGGTGACCCAGCCGGCCTTGTTGCCCGGCGTTGTGTACTGCGAGTAGGCAGCCTTTTCCCTGCTCCAGCCGTCGTCGTAGAGACCGCTCGCCGAGTGGCGCAGCCGCAGCGGCGGGTTGATCTTCCAGAGCACCCAGTCCTTGCCGCCACCGCCTACGAGGTGCCGGTGTCTCGCGACCTTGACGCCGTCGATGTCGAGTCCCTCGTCCGCGACGACGAACTTGGCCCCCTTCGGCTGCGGATGAAGCCGTCCGGTCGCCTCGCCGAGGTCCGGACTGAGCGTGGGCGCGCCGACCAGCCCCGCGGAGCCGTCGAGGCTCCACACCCGATCGATCGACCGGTTCCAGAACTCGAGCTCCTGAATGCCGGTCGGATCGGTGATGTTCTGGCCCAGGTAGAGCGTCGGCGCACCGCCGTTCGCGCGGTCGAGCCAGTCGAGCGGCTTGGCGATGTTCGAGCTGTAAAGCTCTGAGAAGTACTTCGACGAGGTGCTGCCGGTGATCTGTCCCGTGAGGTTCCACGCTAGGACCCCGACCGCGACCGCCGCCATCGCCCCCGCGGCCGGCCTCGGCCCGAGCCAGCGCATCGCCCGCGGCAGCGCGAGCACGACAAGCGAGACGACGAGCATCCCGATCAGGACGTTCTCCGCGTAGCCGGCCGTCCACGAGAATTTCTGGTTCGCACCCTGGAGGATCGCGAGCCCGGGCGCGTCAAAGTAGAAGTGCTCGTCGATGTGGTACGGCGTCGTCTTGATCAGGTAGAGGACGAGCGCGCCCGCGGCGAGCGCGGCTGTCCAGCGGACTCGGCGTCGCTCGAGCACGAGGGCCGTGCCGACGAAGAGCAGCGGCGCTACGTAGATCAGGTTCCGCTCCTCGACGAGTGTCGAGAAGACGGTCGAGATGTACGCCGCTTTCACGGCGGTGTAGAACCCGACGAGCCCGAGCCCTGCAAAAGCGACGCAGCGGTACGCGCGTTCGCCCTCGGTCTGGCCGACCCCGCGGGGCGGGAACAGCGACGCGAGCCCCGCGATCACCGGGAAGACGCCGACGCCGATCGTGAATGCGCCCGCCGCCCAGAGGCCGTAGTCGATCATCCGTCCTTTGTAGAAGAGCGTCGACACGAGCCACGCGTACGAGTGGTGCGAGATGAAGGCGTTCAGGAAGATGACTGCTCCCGCGGTGAGCGTCAGCGCGCCCACGTAGTCGCCGATCGACCAGTCTCGCCGGCGCGTGACCATCCGCTCCGAGCCCCACCAGCGGAAGAGCGCCGCGAGGATGAGAACGCCGGGGATGACCGCGAGCTGTCCGCGAACGAGGGGCGCGATCGCCGACGCCACGATCGCCGCTCCGATCCACCCGCGGGTTCGCACCGCGATTGCCTTGGCGATCAGGAAGAAGCAGAGCGCGCTGTAGGGGTACGCCAGCGGCTCGTCGACGAGGAAGGACGAATACACCAGCGCAGGGATTGCGGCGGCGGCGGCCGCGGCGAACAGCGCCCACGGCTTCGAGACGACCATCCGCGCGAGCCAATAGGTCGGGAAGGCGACGGCCGCCATCGTCACCGAGCCGATGTACTTGATCGTCGCGTAGGCGCGCGCCGTGTCGTCGAACCACCACGCGGGCGCGATGAGGTAGTTGAAGAGCGACTGGAAACCGTGCGGCTCGCCACGCCGAGCGGCGAAGCCGGTCTCGGCGATCGAGCGCGAGAGCTGTGCGGACTCGAGCTCGTCGGTGAAGAGCCACGGGGTGACGTGGCCCCACGACTCCCAGCAGTAGATGAGCGCCAGCCAGAAGAACACCGTGAGGAGCGGCACCGCTGCGAGGACACGGTCGCTCAACAAGACGCGCCGGGCGGCCGGCACCGGGCCGGCGGTGAGAGTGCTCATTCGGCGGCGGCGCCGAGGATGACGCGCGGGTCGAGCTCTTCGCGGCGGACGAACCGGCAATCCACGCCGGCGTCGACACACGCGGCGACGATCGCGTCGAGCCGCTCGCGGGGCGCGTCGGGGATCGTGACGAGCACCGCGTCGGGCTCGACGCGCGCGATTACCCGCTCGAGATCGG
>JALZOQ010000024.1 GCA_030913835.1 Actinomycetota bacterium
ACCCAGAAGACCCCGTCGTTCAGTGTCCCGACCAGCTCGGCCGCAACCTGGAGTGCGAGGCGCGTCTTGCCCGTGCCGCCGGGCCCGGTCACGGTGAGGAGGCGTGTGCCGTTCGAGAGCAGCGCGACGAGCTCCTCGAGCTCGTGCTCCCGGCCGAGGAGCGCGCTCGAGGCGACCGGCAGATTCGTGGTGTCGAGTGTCCGCAGGGGCGGGAAGTCGCCCTCGCCAAGCTGGTACAGGCGCTCCGCGTCGATCATGTCCTTCAGCCGGTGCTCTCCGAGCTCGCGAAGTGGAGCAGCGCGGTCAAGGAGCCCTCGCGTTGTCTCGGAGAGGATGATCTGTCCTCCGTGCGCCGCGGCGGCGATACGGGCCGCGCGGTGGACGTCGATGCCGACGTAGCCCTCCTCCGTCACGATCGGCTCGCCGGTGTGGATGCCCATGCGGACGCGGATCGGGTTGCCCTCGAGCGCCAGCCGCGCATCGCCGGCCGCGGCGACGGCGTCGGCGGCCCTCCGAAACGCGACGAAGAAGGCATCCCCCTGGGTGTCCACCTCGACGCCCGAGTGCATGGTGAACGCGTCCCTCAGCGCGCGCCGGTGCTTGGCGAGTAGATCGGCGTATCCAGCGCCGTACTTCTGGAGGAGTCGCGTCGAGCCCTCGACGTCGGTGAAGAGAAAGGTGACAGTGCCGCTCGGTAGCTCATGCGGGCGCACGTTCCAATCCTCTCACCAACCTCCTCGTCTCGCGGGCAGCCCAGGCGACTCGTTCTTGCGACTGCGACGATGACTCGCGCGGCTGGCGTGTGAGGCCGTAGTCGCGTGATTAGCTCGGCATTGCGAAGGCTCGCGCGACGGGCACGACGACGTCGCTAATGGGTCCATATCGCGCCCCCGCTACTGAGAAAGGCCCCCAAACGCGGGCCTTTCGTTTTCTGATCAGACGCGCCGAACCCGATTTTGTACCCATCGGCGATCCTGGGGCAGCCCAGACGGGCCGTTTCTGAGGCTTCTTGTTGCCGTCGCTGGCACGACCGCCGACGTCACCTAGACTCCGCCGAATGAGCGGCGGCATCTTCCTGTTGCGCGGCGAGGACGAGCTCGTGCCGATGGTCGAGACCGCATACGACAGCGAGGACGTCCTGCAGGCGTTGCTTGCGAAGTTTCCGGACCTGCTCGCAGGCGACCAACTCGCGGGAGACGTGCCGCGCCGCTGGCTTCTCGTCGGTCGCGAAGCAGCGCTGCCCGCCGAGGAGGACGGCGGTGGCCGTTGGTCGGTGGACCACCTCTTCCTTGACCAGGACGCAGTACCAACGCTCGTCGAGGTCAAGCGAAGCTCGGACACGCGGATCAGGCGCGAGGTGATCGGCCAGATGCTCGACTACGCCGCCAACGCCGTTGTCTACTGGCCGATCGACACGCTCCGTGCGGTCTTCGAGCGCCGTTGCGAACGGGACGGGCGCGACCCGGACACCGAGCTTGCCGCCGTGCTCGATGCCGGCGCCGACGTCGAGACCTTCTGGGAGCAGGCCGGCGCGAACCTCAAGGCGGGGCGGATTCGGCTCGTGTTCGTCGCCGACGAGATCCCGCGTGAGCTTCGCCGCGTGGTCGAGTTCTTGAACGAGCAGATGACCGCCGAGGTAATCGCGATCGAGGTCAAGCAGTACGTCGGCGAGGGGCTGCGGACGCTGGTGCCACGCGTGATCGGTCAGACCGCCGCAAGCGAGACGCGTAAGGCGCGCAGCGAGCAGCGCCAGTGGGACGAGGCATCGTTCTTCGCTGAGCTCGAGGGCAAGCGCGGCCCGACCGAAGCTCGCGTCGCGCGTGAACTGCTTGACTGGGCGCGCGTGCAGATGCCGCGCTTCACCTGGGGAAAGGGCAAGGTCGACGGCTCGTTCATCCCCGTGCTCGACTACGAGGGGCAGCCTCATTACCCGCTCGGGGTCTACACCTCTGGCCGGCTCGAGATCCAGTTCCAGTGGCTCACCCGGCCACCGTTCGACGATCTCGAGCTCCGCCGCGCGTTCCTGCGTCGCCTAAACGAGATTCCAGGCGTATCCTTTCCAGAAGACGCCATCACGCGTCGCCCGAGGATCCAGCTCTCCCTGTTGGCTGCCGATCCCGAGGCGCTCGAGTGGCTCAAAGACACCCTCGACTGGTTCTGCGAGACGGTGCGCACACGGAGCTAGAGATCCGTCGCTCTCACCTCGTAGCCTGAGCACATGCAGACGGTGGCTGCGGCGATCGGCGAGCGCGTCGAGGAGCTTCGAGAGCTACTCCGCGAGTTCCTGCTCGAGCACTCCGGCAGCTTGCGCGACATCAACAAGCCCAGCAGCTCCCTCGTCTTCGTGGGGCCGCACTACGCCTGGGGCGATCTCGATCAAGAAGGACGGCGGCTTCAATCACGGCTGCTCGACGACTACCGCGGCTTGGCGGCGCTCGTCTGCGCGCTGCTGAAGACGCTCCCGGCTGAGAGTGCGAACGAGCTCGAGCGGGCCCAGAGCGAGCTCGACGAGCTGATCGACCAGAGCCACCTGACCTGGGTCAAGACGCGCGAGGAGGCGTTCGCGAACGCCGAGCAGGCGCTGAACAAGCTTCTCGAGCTGATAGCGCGCCTCTACGACTCCGCGGAGAGCGACCCGATCTACGTGCCCGACACGAACGCGCTCGCCTGGAATCCCGACCTCGAGACGTGGCGTTTCCCTGGCGCCCAGCGGTTCACCCTAATCCTGACCGCGACGGTGCTCGGCGAACTCGACCGCCTCAAGGTCGAGCACCGAAATCCAGACTTCCGGGCGAAGGCAGAGGGCGTGATCAACCGGCTCAAGTCCTACCGTGGCCGCGGCGAGCTTTCGCGCGGAGTCCTCCTGCGCCGCAACGTCAGCTCGATCAAGACGATCGCACTCGAGCCGAACGTCGAAGACACGCTGCCCTGGCTCGACTCCGAGAACGACGACGACCGCATCCTCGCCTCGTTCGTGGAGGTGATGCGCCAGCACCCGCGCACCCCGGTGATCCTCGTGACGCGCGACATCAACCTCCAGAACAAGGCCGAGTACGCCGGCCTGCCGTTCATCGAGCCTCCTGACCCACCCAAGTCGAGAAGCCGCACGAGCTAGCAGCTTGTCGTGAACTGCCAGCAGCCGAGGCGTAGTCCTAGCCGCGCCGTAGCGTGCGACCGCGGGCCGAGCCCGCAGCCGCGGCTATAGATTCTCTCCTGTGACAGGCGAAGCGAGATACCGCGGCCACCTGCCTCAGCTCGACGGCGGCTTGTTCCTCACGGACGGGGGGATCGAGACGACGTTGATCTTCCACGAGGGGCTCGAGTTGCCCGAGTTCGCGGCGTTCGACCTGCTCAAGGACGACGCGGGGACGCAGGCGCTTCGCCGGTACTACGAGCCCTACGCGGCGCTCGCCCGCGATCACGGGCTCGGGTTCGTGCTCGAGAGCCCGACCTGGCGGGCGAACCCGCGCTGGGCGGCGGAGATCGGATACGGCGAGGACGAGCTGGCGGCGTTCAACCGCAAGGCGATCGAGTTGATGAAGGAGATCCGCGAGGAGTTCGAGTCGGACGCACCGATCGTGATCAGCGGCTGCATCGGCCCGCACGACGACGGCTACAGCCCGAGCGTCGCGCTCAGCGCCGACGCGGCGCGCGACTACCACGCGACGCAGATCGGGACGTTCGCCGACACCGCCGCGGACATGGTGACCGCGATCACGATGACGTACGTCGATGAAGCTGTCGGAGTCTCACGCGCGGCCGCCGAGTCCGGGCTGCCGGTCGCGATCTCGTTCACGGTCGAGACAGATGGGCGCTTGCCGAGCGGGCAGCCGCTCGGTGACGCGATCGAGCAGGTCGACGCCGAGACCGACCGGACGCCGGCGTACTACATGATCAACTGCGCGCATCCGACCCACTTCGAAGGCGTGCTCGACGCCGGCGCCCCGTGGGTCGAGCGAGTGCTCGGACTGCGCGCCAACGCGTCGACGAAGAGCCACGCGGAGCTCGACGAGGCGACGGAGCTCGACAGCGGCGACCCCGACGATCTCGCCGCGCGCTACTGCGGACTGCGCGAAAAGCTGCCGAACCTCCAAGTCCTCGGCGGCTGCTGCGGGACGGACGACCGCCACGTTGCGGCGATAGCCGCGGCGTGGCCTGTTCAGGCCAGCTGAGCGATCAGCGACGTAAGAACCGGGGCAGTCGCTCGTGCCCACGGCGGACCTTCCGTGCCACCCTGAGCAGGAGATAGATCAGCAAGACCACAACGGCGGCTGCGAGCACGGGCGCCGCAATCGCTAGCAGCGAGACGCCGACCGACCCGGTCAACTCGGCCGCGGCGACGCCCGGATTCGCCAGGCCTCCGGTCGTCGTCGTGGAGCCGAGGCGAGTCACCGCCGTGAGGGCGTGGACGGTTCCCGCCACGCCGCCCCCGGCGACGATCGCGAGCGTCCACTTCAGAAAGGGGCTCATCTCGACGATCGAGGACGCTGTGAGCACCGTGCCGGCCACTGCCGCCACCGGAGCAGCGAGCCAGTCGAGCGCGTTGTCGAGCAGCGGCACGAGGTAGGCGCCTAACTCCAGCACCGAAGCAGCCGCGAACGCGATCAGCGCGGGGTAGGAGCCGATCCAGTCGAACTGCGACGCAAGCTCGAGGTGTCCGCTCAGCGAGGCCGCGCTGGCGACGAGTAGCGGGACGAAGAGTCTCAGGCCGGCCGCCGCGCTCAGGCCGATGCCGACGAGCACGCTGAGCAGCGTCCCGGTGTCCCCGATCTCCACGCTTCGGATTCTCCTAGACGGGACGGAGGATGTCCCCCGCCGGAGCCGCCGCCGAATCCATTACCTTGATCTCACCGCCGGGGCGATGAGTTTCGGCGCGCGATTCCGTCAAACAGGGACAGTCCACAACCACTGAAGGGATGCCGCCGTTGACCAGCCTCGCCAACACGATCATTCGCCGCCGCTGGGTCGTCGTCGCGACCTGGCTTGTCCTGACCGCCTTCGGTGCCTTCTCCGCCGGGCAGCTGGCCGACCGCTGGTTCCAGGAGTTCTCGATCCCGGGCTACTCCGCCTACGAGGCGAACATCCGCTCCGTCCAGGCGCTCGGTAACGGGCGCATCTCGCCCTTCGTCGCCGTGCAGCGCGCGGACGGGGACATCACCAAGGTCGAAGGCGTCGAGGCGGCGTTCGAGCGCGCCGCGGCCGTCACTCCGGGCGCTCGCGTCAGCTCGTTCTTCACGACCGGCGACGAGGCGTATCTGTCGAAGGACCGCCGCGTCGCGTTCGCGGAGATCTTCCCGCCGGGGGAGCTGAGCTTCGAGGGCGTCAAGGTCGAGCCGAGCCGCGAGGCGCTCAAGGCCGCCGCGCCCGCAGGCGTCGACGCGTACATGACCGGGCTCGACGCCCTCTACGCCGAGTCGGCGGGTGGGGAACAGGAGGGGCCGAGCATCCTCGTCGAGACCCTGATCGGCGGCACGGGCGCCCTCATCATTCTCCTGTTCACGTTCGGGGCGCTGCCGGCGATCGCGATTCCGCTCGTTGTCGCCGCCGTCTCGATCCTGAACACGTTCACGCTGGTCTGGCTGCTCACCTACGTCACCGACGTGTCGATCATCGTCCAGTTCCTCGTGGCCCTGATCGGGCTCGGAGTGGCAATCGACTACGCGCTGCTGATGATCTTCCGCTTCCGCGAGGAGCTGCGTCACGGCCGCGACCGCGACGCCGCGATCGTCGAGACGATGCGGCACGCGGGCCGGTCGGTGATCGTCTCGGGGACGACCGTCGCGATCGGGCTGCTCAGCCTGATCGTCCTGCCGCTCCCCTTCATCCGCTCGATCGGGATCGGCGGGATGCTGATCCCGGCCGTCTCGGTGCTGACGGCGGTCACGCTCCTGCCGGCGCTGCTGCACCTGCTCGGGCATCGGATCAACAGCCTTCGCGTACTGCCCCGGCGGCTCGTCGAGGGGAGCGACGATCCGGAGCGCGGGTTCTGGAACCGCTGGGCTCGGCTCGTCATGCGACGGCCGGTTCCCGTCGCGGCCGCGGGACTCGCCATCGTGGCTGCGCTCCTCTTCTACGGCGTCCAGATGAACCCGAGCGACGCGCAGGCGAAGGACTTCCCCGGCGCGGGCGACGCGCACCGAGGGTTCGCCGCGCTGCGCGACGCAGGTGTGAGCGCCGGTGTCATCAAGCCGTTCGAGGTCGTCGTCGAGGGTGAGTACACCGCCGCCGACCTCCGTGCCGTCGAGCGCGCCGTCGAAGGAACCGAAGGCGTCTCAGGCGCGGCGGCGCCCGAGACTCACCGGTCCCCCCGGCTCGCGCTGGTCGAGGCGTTCTCGAGCTCTGACGGCTCTTCGAAGGAAACGCGAGCGACGATCACACGGCTCAAGGAGGACACGCTCCCGGCACTGCGCGAGGAGCTCGGCAGCGGGACGACGGTCACCCTGGCCGGCATTCCGCCTGAGGAGCGGGAGTTCGTGCGCGCCGTCTACGGGACGTTCCCGTACGTGCTCCTCTTCGTGATCCTGGTCACCTACATCCTCCTGATGCGGGCCTTCCGGTCGGTGCTCTTGCCGCTCAAAGCGGTCGTGCTCAACCTCGTGTCGCTCGGCGCGGCCTTCGGGATCATCGTCTTCATCTTCCAGAAGGGCCACGGGGCTGAGGCGATCTGGAACGTGCCCGCCACCGACTCGATCATCTCCTGGATCCCGCTGATGATCTTCGCGTTCCTCTACGGCCTCTCGATGGACTACGAGGTCTTCATGCTCACGCGCATGCGCGAGGCCTACGACGAGACGGGCGACACCGTCAAGGCGGTCTCGCTCGGGCTCGCGCGCACGGGGAAGCTCGTGACGAGTGCGGCGCTCGTGCTCATGTTCGCCTTCTTCGTGCTCTCGCTGAGCCCCGGCACCGACATCAAGCAGTTCGGGATCGGGCTCGCGGCCGGGATCATCTTCGACGCGACCGTGATCCGCGCGTTGCTCGTGCCCGCGATCATGCGGCTGATGGGCCGGTGGAACTGGTGGCTGCCGGAGAGGCTTGCGCGCCTGCTGCGGACCCAACCGAGCCCGCTGGCGAGGGCGGATGCACCAGTCCCGCAGACGGAAGCCGGCTAGCCAGCGCGCCGCGCGACCAACGCTCTCCCAATGGTGTTTCTGATCGTCCACGGCCTCGAAGGCTCGGGCCCCGAGCATTGGCAAAGCTGGCTCGCGGAGCGCCTGCGGGCCCGCGGGCTCGACGTCGCGTACCCGTCGCTCCCCGAATCGGCGAGTCCGCGGCTCGAACGGTGGCTCGACGCGCTCGACGCGGAGCTCGCCGCCCTGCCTGCGGCGGAAACGACCGTCCTCTGCCACTCGCTCGGATCGTTGCTCTGGCTTCACCACGCGGCGCGGCGTCCTTCGCAGCAGGTCGCGCGTTCATTGCTCGTCGCGCCGCCGCAGCCCGACGATGAGGACGCTCCGAGCATCGGCTTTCGGCCCACGCCGCTCGACCGGGTAGGAGTCGCCGCCGCTGCGTACGAGACGCGGCTCGTATGCTCGACCAACGATCCCTGGTGCCCGCCGGAGACGTCGCGCCGGATGGGCGAGGCGACGGGCGTCACGATCGACTGGCTCGAGCACGCCGGGCACGTCAACACCGACGCCGGCTTCGGGCCATGGCCGGCCGTCGAGGCTTGGGCGCTCGGCGAGCAGGCCGGGCTTGACCCGACGCGGCGATGATGCCGATCGAGGAAGGTTCCCCCGCCCGCGACCGTCTCGCGGCGGCACCGGAGCGATCGGTAGCCAACGCTACGATGGCCGCCATGGAGTCCTCCGTCACCGTCAGGGCCGGTGAGCTCGAGCAGACGCTCGAACAGCATCGAGCCGAGCTGACCGCCTACTGCTACCGCATGCTCGCCTCGCCGTTCGAGGCCGAGGACGCTGTCCAGGAGACGTTCATCCGCGCGTGGAAGGGCCTCGACGGCTTCGAGGGCCGCGCGGCGTTGCGCTCCTGGCTCTACCGGATCGCGACGAACGTCTGCCTCGACATGCTGAGCGGGAGGGAGCGCCGCGCCCGCCCGATGGACCTGGGTCCCGCGCGCGAGCCGATCGAGGCCAACCTGCACACGCTGCCGGAGGTGACCTGGATCCAGCCGATGCCGGATCCCGTGGAGGTGGCCGTGGAGCGGGAGACGATCCGGCTCGCTTTCGTCGCCGCGCTCCAGCATCTACCGCCACGCCAGCGCGCGGTGCTGATCCTCTGCCAGGTACTCCGCTGGCAGGCGACGGAGGTCGCGGAGCTTCTCGACACGAGCGTCGCGTCGGTGAACAGCGCCCTTCAGCGCGCGCGGGCGACGCTCGACAAGACCGACGTGACCGCAACAGAGTCCCTGGGCGAGGCCGAGCAAGCTCTCCTCACGCGGTACGTCGAGGCGTTCCAGGACTACGACATCGACGCGCTGACCTCGCTGATCCAGGAGGACGCAAAGCAGTCGATGCCGCCGTTCGACCTGTGGCTCCGCGGGCGCGACGACATCCTCACGTGGTGGTTCGGCCCGGGGATCGGCTGCCGCGGCTCGCGCCTGGTGCCCACGGTGTCTGCGAACGGCTCGCCGGCCTACGGTCAGTACAAACCCGCGCCCGGCGGCGGATACGAGCCGTGGGCTCTGCAGGTGCTCGAGGTTTCAGACGGGCGGTTCGCCGAGTTCACGTTCTTCCTCGACACCGACACGCTCTTCCCCCTGTTCGGCCTGCCCGCCCGGCTCGACGGGTAGCACGCCGTCGAGGCCGACGAACGCGAGCAGCTCGTGCAGCTCGGGCGGCGCGTTGCGCAGGTGCAGCACGAAGCCGCAGCGCCGCGCCGTGAGCTGGAGGCGAGCGAGTGCGTCGATCGTCGCGACGTCCGCGTCGACGAGCGCACGCACGTCGCAGACGATCGTGCCCGGTCGGCCGTCGGTCATCTGCTAGTAAGACCTGAGCGACGAGGAAAACTCATCGACGTCGGGACCGATGAGTTTCGCGCCGCGGTGCGGTCTTACGTCCGAGACCGACCGAAAGGAACCCCATGACCCTGAGCAACAGAAACCGCTGGCTCGCCCTCTACGTCCTCTGCCTGGGCGTCCTGATGATCGTGCTCGATGTGACGATCGTGAACGTCGCGCTGCCGTCGATCGGGGAGGACCTCGGCTTCTCCCAGACCTCGCTCGCCTGGGTCGTGAACTCCTATCTGCTCACGTTCGGCGGCTTCCTGCTGCTCGGAGGGCGGCTCGGGGACATCTACGGTCACCGCCGTCTGTTCCTGGCCGGGATCACGCTCTTCACGCTTGCCTCGCTCGCGTGCGGGCTCGCAGACTCGCAAGGGCTGCTGGTCGCCGCGCGGGCGATCCAGGGCTTCGGTGGGGCCGTCGTCTCGGCGGTCGGCCTCTCACTCGTCATGAACCTGTTCACCGAGCCCGGCGAACGGGCGAAGGCGATGGGCGTCTACGGCTTCGTTGCATCCGGCGGAGGCACGATCGGCGTGCTGCTCGGCGGAGTCCTGACCGACAAGCTCGACTGGCACTGGATCTTTCTCGTCAACATCCCGGTCGGGATCGCGGTCATCGCACTCTGCTTCGCCCTCTTGCCCGGCGGCGGTGGTCAGGCTGCTACGTCGCGTCTCGACGTCGCAGGCGCGGTCACGATCACGGCCTCGTTGATGCTCGCCGTCTACGCAGTCGTGAACGGGAACCAGACGGGGTGGGCCTCCGGCCAGACCCTCGGTCTCCTCGCTGGCGCGGTCGTGCTCCTCGGGGTCTTCCTAGCAATTGAGGCTCGGGTCCGCTCGCCGCTCGTCCCGCTCGGGCTGTTCCGCCTGCGGAATGTCGTGGTCGCCAACGGGATCGGCATCCTGTCGGCCGCCGCGATGTTCGGCGTCTTCTTCTCTACCGCGCTGTACCTCCAACTGGTGCTCGGCTACAGCCCGCTCCAGGTCGGTCTCGCGTTTGTCCCGCAGAGCCTGATCATGGGTGCGTGCTCGCTCGGCCTCTCCGCGAAGCTCGTCATGCGTTTCGGGATCAAGCCGCCGCTCGTCGTTGGCATGCTCCTCATCGCTGTCGCGCTCCTGCTCTTCGCGCGGGTGCCGGTTGACGGCAACTTCGCCGTCGACCTCCTACCGGGAATGATCCTCCTCGGGCTCGGCGCCGGGATCGGCTTCAACCCGGTGTTCCTCGCTGCCATGAGCGATGTCGAGCCGAGCGAGTCGGGCCTCGCCTCGGGAGTCGTCAACACCGCGTTCATGATGGGCGGCGCGCTCGGACTGGCCGCGCTCGTCAGCCTGGCGGACCGGCGTACGGACAGCCTGGCGGCCTCCGGCGACGGCGAGCTCGCCGCGCTCACAGGGGGTTACCACCTCGCCTTCCTGCTGGCTGCTCTCTTGTCCGCCGCCTCGGCCGTGGTCGGCGGGGTGCTCCTGCGGACCGCCACTGCGCCGGCCGGCGTTCCGGCGGCCGCGGGAGCCGAGTCGTGAGCACGGACCTCGCGCGCGTGAACCTGGAGACGACCAGGGTGGTCGAGTCGCCCGGCGTGACGCACATTCGATTCCGCGTGCTCCGGTGACCGAGCTCGCGATCCGGCTGCGCGGCGCCGTGAAGCGCTACGGCGCGATCACCGCCGTCGACGGCCTCGATCTCGACGTCCCCGAGGGGACCTGCGTCGGCCTGCTCGGCCCGAACGGCGCCGGGAAGACGACGACCATGCGCCTCCTCACGGCGCAGGCGATTGCCGACGAAGGCGAGCTCGAGGTGCTGGGCTTCCGGCTGCCCGGGGAGTCGAAGGCGGCGAGGGCCGAGTGCGGCGTGTCGCCACAGCTCGACAACCTCGACGTGACGCTCACCGTGGAGCAGAACCTGCTCGTCTTCGCGTACCTGTACCGGATCGCCCGCAGCGAGCGGCGCGACGCGATCGAACGCGCGCTCGAGATGGCCAGGCTGGGCGACCGGCGCGACACGCGGGTCGACAAGCTTTCAGGCGGCATGCGCCGGCGGCTGCTGATCGCCCGCGCGCTGGTCCACCGCCCGCGACTCGCGCTCCTCGACGAGCCGACGGTCGGTCTCGATCCGCAGGTCCGGCAGGAGCTGTGGGCGCTCATCGACGCGCTGCGGAGCGAATGCATGACCATCCTCATGTCGACGCACTACATCGAGGAGGCGCAGCGCCTTGCGGAGTCGGTGTTTATAATTTAGCACGGCTAAGAGG
>JALZOQ010000086.1 GCA_030913835.1 Actinomycetota bacterium
GCGGGAGCGCGGCCAGCAGTCGTCCGCGCAGCCGGCGCTTGGCGAGAACCTCGCGGCCGACGCGCCCGGTCAGCAGGGCCGGAACAGCGGGTGCGGCGATGATGCCGAGCAGATTGCGCACGACCCCGAAGTGTGCGCCTCTCTGGCCGCCATACGCACGGCCGTGCAAAAGCCTCTGGCGGGTGAAGGCGGCCACGCCGGCGGAGCGACCTTGCCGCACCACGAGTTCCGGCACGTGCCAGAGTGGAACGCCCTCCGCCCGCAACGCACGGTGGACGTCAGGCTCCCAAAAACCGTCTCGATAGACCTCGCGAGTTCGTTCGAGCAACTCGCGCTTGTAAGTCGCGTTGTCGCCCGGAAGGTCGAGGCACTCATGGGTCTCGAAGGGAAGCATGTCACGGGAATAGCGGCAGAAGAACTCCGCCCAGTCTCCGATCCGAAGATCGTCCGCGGGATCAAGTGCCCCGGCCACGACCTCGCGGTGCTCGTGCTGCGCATGGATCGTGGCGACCCAGTCGTCCGCAGGACGCATCGGCGAGATCGTCAGCGCGACGATGCGGCCGCGGCTTGCATCGATTCCATCGCGCCAGAGCTCGGGCACCAAAGCCCCGGGTCGCGCGAAGAAGCGGGCGAACGGAAAACGCTCACGAAGCGAGTCTGGACTCGGCGATGGCTCGCCGACGAGGACCTCAGCGCCGCCGGCCTGGGATTCGAGCAATCCGAGGCAGGATTCGAGGGCGCCGGGCGCACCGTTCGAGGCGACGATGATCGAGAGCGGGGGATCGGTGGACGAGGTCCAGGTCGAGGAGCCTTTTGACGGCATCGCGCTCCTCGAGGGACTAGGCCTCAGCCTTGACCGAGGTTGAATCGGTAGCCCTCGAACGCGCTCGTGTCGGCGGTTCCGGTGACGAGGCCATAGGCGATCGTCAGGCCAGCGGGCCCGCGGGCAGAACGGCTAGGTCGGCCGCTGGTCTCCAGACTTCAACGCCTCGCCCGGTCAAGCTGCGCATCTTACTGCCGGTCTCGGCCGCGTTTGGTGCGGTGTCGCGGTGCTGGACACAGTTGCTCGGACTGTGAGCCGGCAATTTCTCCGATTTTCGCGAGGAGCGCTCGCGGTTTCGTTCGCCTTGGTCGCGCCCGCCGTAGCCGCGGCGCA
Source organism: Actinomycetota bacterium (assembly GCA_030913835.1). Taxonomy (GTDB): domain Bacteria; phylum Actinomycetota; class Thermoleophilia; order Gaiellales; family Gaiellaceae; genus UBA5186. The sequence continues at coordinate 1,157 of JALZOQ010000086.1, forward strand.
TGAGTGCGACGTCTTCATGTCGAAGCTCGCCTCCGTTCAGCCGCCGACGACGGGCATCGAGCGCCAGGCCCTCGACGCCGAAGCTCTCGTATACGTGCGGGAATTCCGGACGCGGCTGCCCCTCGGCCGACAGGATGCCGAGGATCCCGCACATCGCGCCCGATGATAGCCGCGAGCCTTATGCCCGCCCGGGAGGCGCAGGCGCGAAACCCGTCGCGCCGGCGTCGTCCGGCGCGCCCCGGCGGCGCTTCAGACGGAGGAACGGACGCTCGACGAGGAAGTACGACGACGCCGCCACGCCGACCGAGATCACGACGCCGGCGGCGCGGGGGATGCCGAGCAGCTTGTCCCCGAACGACAGAACCATCGGGTGCCAGAGGTAGAGCGAGTAGGAGATCTGCCCCAGGAAGACGAGCGGCGGCAGGCTGAGCGCCCGGGCGAGGAGCGACCGGGTCTCCACGGACGCCGCGAGCACAAGCACCGCCGCAGACACCGCGAACACGGCCATCAGTTCGCGATAGAGCGGCCGGTATCCGATGTCGACGACGGCGACGATCGCGGCGACGACGAGCAGCGCGAGGGCGGCCGCGACGCCGAGCGCGCGTCGCGGCACGCCCCCGCGAAACGCGACTCCCGCCAGGCAGCCGACCAGGATCGCATCGAAGGTCGTGTCGGGCGCGAAGTAGAGCCGCCGCTGGTCCGCGCCGGCGTGCGCCAGCTGAAAGCGGTGCAGCCACAGAAATGCGACGAGCGCGGTGAGGCCCAGACCGATCGCGCGCCGCCCCGCGCCCGCACGCAACGCGAGCAGGAGGACGCACGGCCAGACGATGTAGAACTGCTCCTCGGCCGCCAGCGACCACAGGTGGCTGATCGGATCCCCAAGAACGGTTCCGTGCGCCTGGACGATGTTGGAGACGTAGAGCGCGCTGTAGAGCACTCCCTTCATCGATGTCGAGACGTCGAGGCCTTCCGTGCCGAGGACGTAGGCACGCCCGAGCTGAACCGCCGTGTACGTCCCGAGCATGACCACCAGGGCAGGGAACAGGCGGAGCGCGCGCCGCTGGTAGAACCGCGACAGCGAGATCGAGCCGCGCCGGCCCCATTCCTGGAGCAGCAGCGTCGTGATCAGAAACCCGCTCAGCGCGAAGAAGACGTGCACGCCGAGGAAGCCGCCGGCCGGACGCCCGAACGCGTGCCAGGAGACGACGAGCGCGATCGCGATCGCCCGGATGCCGTCGAGCGCGGGCCGGTAGCCGAGTCTCGGGAGGGTCGCGGCAGCCACTGGCGGCACGCGAGGGTATCCAGTCCGCGACCGGCGGTGCGGCTACGATCGGCGCTGATCCGGCGTGCGCTATTCGTTCGTCATCCCGGTCTACAACGAGCGGGACACGCTTCCCGAGCTGCACACGCGGCTTGCCGCTGTCGCAGAAGGGCTCGACGGCGAGAGTGAGTTCCTCTTTGTCGACGATTGCAGCTTCGACGGCAGCCGCGAGCTGCTGATCCAGCTCCACGAACGCGATCCGCGCTGCAAGCTCGTCCGCTTCGCACGCAATTTCGGGCACCAGGTCGCGATCTCCGCCGGACTCGACCTCGCGCTCGGCGAGGCCGTGATCGTGATGGACGCGGACCTCCAGGATCCGCCCGAGCTCGTGCCGGAGCTCGTCGCGCGCTGGCGCGAGGGCTACCAAGTCGTCTACGCGGTGCGCGAGCGGCGAGAGGGCGAGGGCCGCTTGAAGCGCCTCTTCGCGACATGGTTCTACCGCGTCCTGCGGCGACTCTCCAAGACGGACATGCCCGTCGACGTCGGCGATTTCCGGCTCGTCGACCGCCGCGCGCTCGACGCCTTCCGGTCGATGCGCGAGCGCAACCGCTACGTCCGCGGCATGTTCAGCTGGATCGGCTTCCGCCAGATCGGAGTCCCGTACCGCCGCGAGCAGCGCTTCGCCGGCGAGCCGAAGTACTCGTTCCGGAAATCGTTGCGGCTCGCGATCGACGGCATCGTCAGCTTCTCGGATCTACCGCTGCGGATGGCGCTCGTGGTCGGCTTCGTCTTCTCGGTCGCGTCCTTCGTGGTCGGGATCGCCGCGATCGTCGCGAAGTTCGCGGGGGCGTTCGTCGTACCGGGCTGGGCCTCGCTCTTGGTCGTGGTCGCGTTCCTCGGCGGCATCCAGCTGACGGTGATCGGGATGACTGGCCTCTACATCGGGCGAATCTACGAAGAGGTCAAGGCGCGTCCGCTGTATGTGATCGGCGAGGTGCGCGGTATCGCCGCGCCGGCCGGCATGACCGAGCCGGAGCGACCGCTCGGCCTTCGGGCCTAGATGGCTCCCGCCCGCCGGTGGGGCGCGGTCGCCGTCGCAGTGCAGGCCGTCGTCATCATCCCGTTCGCGCTCCTGCGCTACGTGGACGGAGACGAGGGGCCGTACCTGACCGCCGCGAAGCTGGTGATGAAGGGGCGGCTCCCCTACCGCGACTTCCTGTACACGCAGATGCCGCTGCTCCCGTACGTGTGGGGGCCATGGTCGGTCGTGACGGGGGAGAGCTGGTACGCCGCGCGGCTGCTCGCCGCGGCGCTCGCGATCGGGACGGGCGCCCTCCTCTACGTCCACCTGGCGCGCCGGGTCGGCCCGCGCCTGGCGGCCGTGGGCGGCGTGGTATTCGCGTTCTCGACGCTCGTCTTCGTCTGGCTCACGCCGGTGAAGACGCAGGTGCTCTCGACCCTGCTCCTCTTCGCCGCCTACGTCGTCGCGTCGAACGCGCGGCGGCAACCAGTGCGCTGGTTCGTCGCCGGCGTGTTGCTCGGGCTCGCGCTCGACACACGGCTGATCCTCGCGGCGGCTGTTCCCGCGTTCGCGTGGGTGGCGGCGCGTGCCGGGCAGCGGATGGCCGCCGCGCTCGCAGGCGGGCTCGCGATCGGCCTCGTCCCGAGCTTCGTCTTCCTCGCGATCGACCCGGCCCGGTTCGTCTTCGGGAACCTCGGCTACCACGCCTCGCGCAGCGAGGGCGGCCTCGTCGGCGATTTTGGCCAGAAGGCGCACGTGGTCGAGAACCTGTTGGGGATCGGGACGCCGGACGGCGGCGTGCCGCAGTTCCTCCTGCTGGCGATCGCGGCGACGGTGCTCCTCGTCGCCCTGCGGCGGACGTCGTTCGCGCTCGGCGTCGCCGCGCTCGTCTGTCTGGGCAGCCTCTTCCCGACGCCGACGTACGTGCAGTACTTCGCCGTGGCCGTGCCGTTCCTCGTCGTCGGCGCGGTCGAGCTCATCGACGAGCTGCGCCGGCGGCAGGCGGGAGGAGCTGCAGCGCGCAGTGCGCTCGCGGTCGCGGTCGTCGCGTACGTCGTCCTCGGGCTCCCGGATCTAGTGCGCTACCCGCGCCTGTCGCCCGACGAGCGGATCGGTACCGTCGAGCGCGCCGGGGCGATCGTCGACGAGCACACGCGCCCGGGCGAGGCCGTGCTCGCGCCTTGGCCGGGATATCTGTACGGCACGCATGCGTTGCCCGCGCCGGGGCTCGAGAACGACTTCGCCCCGCACGAGGCCGCCGCGCTCACCCCGACCGAGGCCCGCCGCTACAGGCTCGCGACGGCGGCTGAGATCGAGCGGCGGCTCGCAGCGGGAGAGACGCGGATCGTCGTCTTCCGACTCTGGAATCGCTTCCCGCCGGTGCCGGACTGGGAAGGCGGGTTGCGCCGCGGCGGCTACCGCGTGATCGCGACCGTCGACACGACGAAGATCTACGCGCGATGAGCGGCGACTTCGACCCGTATGCCGACCGCTACGAGCAGCTGGTCGAGAGCTCGATCGGCTTCAGCGGCCAGGAGCACGACTTCTTCCTCGAGGCCAAGGGGCGCGCTCTCGTCGACGTCGTCCGCCGGCGGCTCGGTGACCCGGGGGCGGTGCGGGCGCTCGACGTGGGCTGCGGGGGCGGCCTGATGGACAGGCAGCTCGCGGCGCTCGGGTCGCTGACCGGCGTCGATCCGTCCGAGTCGATGATCGAGGAGGCGCGGGCGGCGAACCCCCGGGTCGAGTACCAGGTCGCCGACGGCACCGAGCTGCCGTTTCCGGAAGGCTCCTTCGACGTCGCGTTCGCGGTGTGCGTGTTGCACCACGTCCCGCCTCCCCTCCGGCCCGCCTTCGTGGCCGAGCTCGCCCGGGTGACGCGGACCGGCGGCCTGGCGGTCGTCTTCGAGCACAACCCGCTCAATCCGCTCACGAGGCTCGCCGTTGCGCGCTGCGAGTTCGACGACGACGCCATCCTGCTCGGTCGCCGCGAGACGCGCTCACGGCTGCGCGCGGCCGGCACGCGGCCGGTGGAGGAGCGCTACATCCTCTTCTTTCCCTGGCGCTCGACGCTGCTCGGCCACGCCGAGCGGGCGCTCGCCCCGCTCCCGCTCGGCGCGCAGTACTACGTTGCCGCACATGCGTGACCTCGGACGCGCCCGGCTCTCGGATGCCGGGCCGTTCGCGGTCGCCGCGCTCGCAGCCGTCGGCCTCTCGGCGGCCGCGATCTTTCGCCACGACCACTACGGGTCGAACGGCTACGACCTCGGGATCTTCGACCAGACCGTGTGGGGATACAGCCGCTTCGAGTCGATCCCGAACACGGTTTTGCGTCTGCCGAACGCGCTCGGAGACCACTTCCACCCGATCCTGGCGACGCTCGCGCCGCTGTACTGGATCTGGGAGGACGCGCGGATGCTCCTGATCGCGCAGGCCGTCCTGATCGCGCTCGCCGGCCTGCCCATCTTCTTCTGGGCGCGCGAGGAGCTCGGCACCGCCGCCGCGTACGCGTTCGAGGTCGCCTATCTCGTCTTCTGGGGCGTGCTCGGCGGCGACATCTTCGACTTCCACGAGCTCGCGTTTGCCGCGCCGATCGTGTCGTTCGCGTTGTACGCGACCGTTACCCGGCGGTGGCGCCTGCTCTGGGCGATGGCCGCACTCGGCTGCTTGACCCGCGAGGACGTCACGCTCGCCTTCGTCGGGATCGGGCTCTACCTGCTGCTGCAGCGCCGCTTCCGGCTCGGCGGCGCGTTGATCGCCGCGACCTTCCTCTGGTTCATCGTCGCCGTCAAGCTCGTCATCCCGGCATTCGCGGACCGCGCCTACCAGCAGTGGTACTACACACGGCTCGGCGACGGGCCTGGCGAGGCGGCGCTGCACGTCGTCCTGCACCCGATCGACACGATCCGGCTCTTCTTCTCGCCGCACGACAAGCTGCTCGCGCTGTTCAACCTGTTCGCGCCGTGGCTGGCGCTACCGCTCGCATCGCCGCTCGTAGTCGCGATGCTGCCGCCGCTCGCAGCCCGCTTCCTCTCGGACAAGCCGTCGCACTGGGCGCCGCAGGGATTCCACTACTCGCTCGTCCTCGCACCGATGCTCGCTTTCGCGGCGATCGACGGCGCTGCGCGGGTGAGCCGGCTGCTCGAAGGGCGGACGAGGCTCGCGCCCGCGCTGCTCGGCGCGCTCGTCCTGCTAGCGGGGCTGTACTTCAGCTTCGGGAGGCTTAGGCCCCTGGACGAGCTCGAGCGCTATACGTCAGCGGCTCAGATCGCCGCGATTGAGACCTGCCTGGCGACGATTCCGCCTGATGCCTCGGTCTCGGCCACGAGCGCGCTCGTGCCGCACCTTTCCCATCGGCGGCGGATCTACCAACTAGACCGGCGGCCGACGCCCGACACGGACTACTACGCGCTCGACGCCTCGACCTGGATCTTTCCCCTGACCAGGACGGATGTTCGGCAGCTGATCCAGCGCAAGCGGCGCGCTGGGTACCAGGTCCGGTGCGCGCGAGCGGACACGGTCGTCCTCGGGCTGCGGTAAAACCACTCGACTTTGACAGGGCGGCGTCCTCGCGCCAACGAATGGCCCAGACCTCGTAGTCTTGACGCGTGACGCGCGTCACAGCGGTCAGGCAGCCGGCGTTGGCTGCGGTTTCGATCCTGTTGGCGAGCGTCGGCTTCTACGCCTCGTTCGTTGCCCGGACGACGGTGGAGTACCGGGGCACGCGCTATTTCACCCTCTTCGACGATGCGATGGTCTCGATGCAGTACGCGCGGAACCTCTCCAACGGAGCGGGCCTCGTGTGGAACGCCGACGACGATCGTGTAGAGGGCTACACGAATCTACTCTGGACCCTGTGGATGGCGGTCTTGCACGCCACCGGGATACCTGAGCCGAAGCTGGGCCTCGCTGTAGCCGCAACGGGCGCGGCGATCCTCGTTGCCACCGCGTTCGTCGCGCATCGAATCGTGCTTGAGATGGGTGGGTCGAGCGTCGCGGCGCTCGTCGCCACCGCCACCGTCGCCTTCTTCTTTCCGCTGGTGTACTGGACGCTCAGGGGACTCGAGGTCGGGCTGGTCACGCTGCTGACGGCGACGGCGATCCTTCTTGCGCTTCGAGCTCGCCGGAACGGCGTCGTACCACTTGCCGCGGTGATCGTGTGCGCCGTCCTCACGAGGGACGACACCGCGGTCCTGTGCATCGTGATCGCGGTCTACGCCGTTGCGGTCTCGCCACGGGACCTTCGGTGGAACCGATCGCTCGTGTTGGGCGCCGCCATCGCCGCCACCATCGTTCTGCACACAGCGTTTCGCCTCTGGTACTACGGCGAGCCGCTGCCGAACACCTACCACCTGAAGCTTGGCGGGATCGATACCGCGACCCGGCTCACACGCGGGCTCGAGGCGCTCGCGGAGGTCGGCTCGCTGACGCTGTTCGTCCCGATTGCGATGGCAGTAGCGGTGATGGCATCCTCGGCGAGGGAACGGTTTCACGGGGCGCCGCTGCTCGCGGGGGTCTTCGCCGTGTGCTGTGCGTATTCCGTGTACGTCGGCGGCGACGCATTCGAGACGACGCAGTACGCGAACCGGTTCATCACACCGGGCGTGGTGGCGCTGCTGATTCTTGCCGCACTTTTCGTCGACGCGGCACGCTCGGCCGCCTACGGGCGCGCCCGTCTCATTGCTGCAACTCTGATCGTGGGCGGTTGCGCCGTGCTCGTCGTGAGCGACGTGAACTTCCTCGACGACGAGACGCCGCCCGCGGGACTTGGCGCGGTCGCCGTGGGGATCGCGGCGCTCGCCCTCGTCGGGGTCCCCCACGGAGCGCACGCCCGGACGCTACGGCGAGCGACGTTCGCGGCCGCTCTCGGAGCGCTCCTCATCGTCGCGACCAACGCGCGGGCCTACCGGAGTTGGTGGGACGGCGGGCCGGCCTTCGCCGCCGACGATCGAACGATGACGCGTTATGGACTCCTTCTCCGCGACTCGACTGCCCCTGGCACGACTGTCGCCGTTACGTGGGCGGGCTCGATCCCTTACCACTCCCACCGGCGAGCCATCGATCTTCTCGGCAAGAGCGACAGGCACATCGCGAGGTCCGCGCCGAATCGCGTCGCGTTTCGCCCCGGCCATAACAAGTGGGACTACGCGTACAGCATCGGGCAAATCCGGCCTGACGTCGTGGCGCAGTTGTTCGGCTCCACGATGCCTATCGCGTCGTCGCTTAAGGCCTGGGGGTACGAGCCGGTCGCGGGCGGCCGTGCGTGGGTCCGCCGAGACGCTCGGGGGATCGACCGCGCTCGCCTCGGTCGCTTTCTCGCGCAGGAGTACGGCTTGCCCAGGCGTGGATGAATCGCGCCGCCATCCGCCTCGGCGCGCTCAGGAACGCACGTAGGCCACGTAGCCGCCGGCGGTGAGTCGCCGGTAGCCCTGCGGGACGAGGCGATCGCGCGCGCGGATGTCCGGGAGCGTGCCGGCGACGTACACGTGCGCGGGGTGGTCGCTCGACCGTACGAGCCGGTCGTGCGGCGCATACCGGACGAAGCCCGTGGACGTGGCGACGACCCGCTCACGGCTCTCGAAGGAGATCCGGTAGGCGATCCAGTAGTTCGCAAGCACGCGGTCAGCGCCCTCGCGCTCGAGGAGGCGGATGACCGGCGTCATGTCGTTCGGCATGCGGGCGCCGTCCGCGATCGGCCGGTAGACGCCCTGGCGTTCCATCCGGACAAGCCCGACGACGCTCAGTGCAACGAGCGCGGCGACGGCGGCTGCGACGGCCGCGAGCGGGAGCCGCGACAGCATCCAGGCGAGAAGAAGCGCGATCACCGGCCCGGCCAGCACGACGTAGCGGGGCTCGGCGACGAGGAACGCGAACGTGGACAACGCGTACAGGAACGGGAAAGCCGCCGCGACGACGAGCAGCGGCTCGAGCCCAGGCGGCCGGCGACGAAGCAGCGCCGCCACGAACGCTACGGCCAGCGCGACGAGCAGCGCGACGCCGACCGTCCGGCCGAGCACCCAGTCGAGCGAGAACGGCACACGCAGCCCGAGCCAGGTGGGCAGCGTGGCGCGGAAGAGGCCGCCGAGTCGCCCCAGGTAGGTGGTGTCGCTCCCGGCGACCGATGCGAAGTGCAGCGACAGCCAGTCGTTCCGCGCGTTCCAGACGATCCACGGCCACATCGCCACGAGCGCCACCGGGGCGGCGATCCACGCGAGCCGGAACGCCCGGAGGCGCCGGAACGCGAGCCAGGCGAGCGCGGGGATCGCGATCGCGATCATCCCCGGCATCGCCCACATGCCGAACCCGAGCGCAAAGCCGAGCACGGC
>JALZOQ010000383.1 GCA_030913835.1 Actinomycetota bacterium
CCGTGGCGCCCGCGTCCCTTGTCGCCGGTGCGGATGCCGAGCACGCGCCCGCCGTCGACGAGCAGCTTCTCGGCGGCCGTCTCGGGCAGGATCGTCGCGCCGGCCGCCTCGGCTTCCCCGGCAAGGAAGCGGCCGAGCTGCGACAGCGAGGCGACGTAGTTGCCGTGGTTGCGCATGGTCGGCGGCGCAGGGATCCGCGTCCTCGACTTCCGCGTCAGGAAGTAGACCGACTCCGCGTCGACCGGCCCGTAGAACGGCATGTCTTCGAGGTTCCTGTCGCGGCCCTTGAACAGACGGCGCAGCGCGCGCGGATTGACGACTGCTCCCGAGAGGAGGTGCGAGCCGGGCTGCTTGCCCTTCTCGACGACGGCGACCGGGACGTCGCCGAGCCGATCGGCGAGCTCGGGCGCGTCCTCGAGCAGCTGCCCGAACCGAATGGCGCACGCGAGGCCGGCAGGGCCCGCTCCGACGATGAGCAGGCCGACGTCGATTCGCTCGTCCGGCGGGTCAGTCGGCACGACGATTGCCTCCGCCACGTCGAACGGAGGCGGATAGTCGGCCGGGCGCACCGCCATTACGAACCCTTGCGCTGCTTGACCAGCTCGGTCAGCTTCGGCACGATCTCGTGCACGTCGCCGACGACGCCCAGGTCGGAGTACTCGAAGATCGGCGCGTTCGGATCCTTGTTGATCGCGACGATCACGCTCGAGGACTGCATCCCCACCTTGTGCTGGATCGCGCCGGAGATGCCGCAGGCGACGTAGAGCTTCGGCGAGACGGTCTTGCCGGTCTGGCCCACCTGCGTCGCGTACGGGTACCAGCCTGCGTCGACGACCGCTCTCGTAGCTGCGACCGCGCCGCCGAGCGCCTTGGCGAGCTCCTCGACGAGCGTGAAGTTCTCAGGCCCGCCGAGCCCGCGGCCGCCCGCGACGATCACGTCGGCGTCCTCGATCGACGGCCCCTGCTGCTCCTCGTGCGCCTGCTCGATCATCGTCGCCGCGGTCGAGAAGTCCTCCAGCTGCACCGGCGTGTCGACGACCTCGGCCTCGCCCCCGGTCTCCTTCGGATCGAAGGTGCCGGAGCGGAAGATCCCGATGCGCGGCGTGTCCTTCCAGCCGACCTGGACGTAGACGGAGTCGGCGAGCGCCGGGCGCGTGCCGACGAGCCCGCCGTCCTGCGCTGCGATGTCCACGAGCTCCCAGTTCAGCCCCGCGTCGAGCCGCGCAGCCAGGCCCGCCGCCAGATCCGCTGCGAGCACGGACTGCGCGAGGAGGACGGTGTCGATCCCCTGCTCGCGGACGAGGTTCGCAAGCACGTCCACGCGTGGCTGCGGCAGCGGGGCTTCGAGCGCCGGATCGTCGGCGACGAACACCCTCGACGCGCCGAACCTCCCGGCCTGCGCGGCGGCTTCGCTCACGCCGGAGCCGGCGACGACCCCGTAGACGTCGCCCGCGCCGAGCGAGGCCGCCTTCGAGAGCACGCTGAGCGAGCCCTTCTGCAGCTCGTTCCCGTGATGCTCGAGGAAGACGAGGATGCTCACAGCAGGCGTTTCTCCGCCAGGAATTCCGCGATCTGTTCGGCCGCGCTGCCGTCGTCCTCGATCCGCCGCGAGTCGCCGCGGGCCGGGGGATCGGTCAGCCCCAGCACCTCGGTCTTCGACCCCGACTCGCCGGCCCGCTCGCGCTCGACGCCGAGCTCCTCGAGCGAAACCGTCTCCTGCGGCTTCTTCTTCGCGCCCATGATTCCCTTCAGGGACGGATACCGAGGCTCGTTGATCGCGTCGGACACTGCGACCACAGCCGGCAACGGCGCCTCGATCACGTCGTAGCCGAACTCGGTCTGGCGCTTGCCGCGCACCTTGCCGTCGCTCGCGGTCAGCTCGGCGACCTGCGAGATCATCGGCCGGCGCAGCCGCTCGGCGATCGCGGCCCAGAGCACCGCGCCATCGGAGTCCGAGGCCTGCTGCCCGAACAGGACGAGGTCCGGCTCCTCGCGCGCGAGTGCCTTCCCGAGCGCGTAGCTCGTGGCCACGAGGTCCGAGCCTGCCGCGCTCTCGTCGCTGACGAGGACGCCGCGATCGGCGCCCATCGCGAGCGCCTTGCGCAGCGTGTCCGCGGCCTTTTGCGGGCCCATCGAGATCGCGACGACCTCGGTGTCCGC
>JALZOQ010000150.1 GCA_030913835.1 Actinomycetota bacterium
GCGCAGGCCTGTCGCCGCCCGCGCGACCGGGCGCGCCCAGCGCGCTCGTAGCCGCCGCGAGCGCGAGCGCCGCCAAGATCAGAAGACCCCTCCTCAGGTCGAGCATCGTATCTCTAAGACGTCCAACACCGGATAAAAAGCTGCGCCCGGGCTCGTTTCCTCGCGGCTAGAATCCCTGTCCGCGCGGATGTGGCGGAATTGGTAGACGCGCACGGTTCAGGTCCGTGTGAGCGTAAGCTCGTGGAGGTTCAAGTCCTCTCATCCGCACTCTTTCGCGATGAGGTGGGAAGCGCACGAGGGGGCCGCGGTCTGCGGCCCCTCGTGAATCGTCCTTGCTCGCGCCGTTACCCGGCGGCGCGGTAGTAGAGCCACGCGTCCTGCATGCGCGTGACCTGACCCGCGGTGAATTGGTTGTAGCAGGGGTCGTCGGAGTAGTCCATGTAGTTGTGGATCGAGTCGAGCCCGGGCTCCCTGCAGCTGTCTTGACCGATCGGACAGCGCGACGTCGCGATGAGCTGCGGTGGCGTGTCGTCGACGTAGTCGCCCCAGTTGTTGCAGCCGCCGTTGAAGACGTGGTGCAAGTGAACCCAGTGGCCGACCTCGTGCGTCGCCGTGTGACCGAGGTCGAAACGCCCGGCATAGCGGCTCGACGTGCCTGGCATCGACTCCCAGTCGACGACGATGCCGTCGAGGTACTGGCGCGACTGCGGAAGGCCGGGGAAGTACGCCCAGCCGAGGTACGCGCCCGCGGTGGTGGCGTAGAGATTGAGCGCGTTCCAGCCGCCCTGGTGGAGCGTCTGCTTCATCGCACGCTCTTCCGACGTTCCAGGGCCGGCGAAGTGCCACGCCGCGTTGTCCGTCCGCGAGACGCCCGAGAGCCTGAACTTGAACCCGGTGTACGCGCCGCCGTAGAAACCGGCGAACGCAGCGTTCAGCACGTTCATCTGCTCGTCGATGACGGTCTGCGCGATGTTTCCGACGCCTCCGGCGTGAACGACGTGGAAATAGACCGGGACGGTGGCGCGGAAGGCTTTTCCGCCCTTGCCCTTCGCACTCGCCGGCAGCTCTTCGACGGTCTGGCTGAGACTCGGCTCGCGAAGCTCGTTCCCCGCGCCGCGGGCGGCGCTCGAACCGGCGAGAAGCGCAAGGCTCCCGAACTCGGCTGGCATCGACCCGCCGCAATAGGCGCCCGCGGCGGCGTTGTGACTCGTCCCGGCGCCGGCTGGCGCCACAAAGACGACGGTCAGCGCAGCGGCGAGTGTGACCGCCAGCGCCAGGACGTGAGCGCCCCGTGGGCGCCTCGAAACTTCGTGCATCTAGCTCCCCTTTCGCGTAGACCCCGGAACGGCAGGGTACGCGCAATCCAGTGACGTTTCAATCAGCGCGGGGCGAAGCCGGGCTCACTGCGTCGCTGATCCAGGGACGAAGCGCCATCAGGAACGCCGGGTCGATCGTGTGCGGGATCGGCGACTCGCGGTAGAGGATCTGCGCGCCGGCCTCCTCGAGCTGTGCGCGCGCCCGGCGGCCCCACTCGACGCCGATCACCGGATCCAGCGTCCCGTGGGCGATCGCGATCGGTGGCAACGGCGGCGACAGGTCGTATTCGAACCCGTCGACCTCGGGCAGGAAGCCGCTCAGGGCGATGATCCCGGCCGGACGCGGCCGGCCGGCCCCGAGGCCCAGCGTGTAGGCCATCATCGCGCCCTGCGAGAAGCCGCCGAGGACGGTGCGCTCGACCGGCACGCCGATCCCGTCCAGCCACTCCGACGCGAGCTCGAACGTGGGGAAGAACGTCTGCACAGGCGGTCGCCCCATTTCGCCGAGCTCGTACCAGTGCGCGCCGCCCGGCGGAAGCGAGAGCGGGCCGCGTGGCGCGAGGCCGAGCAGCCTCCGCTCGGGGTCGAGCGCGTCCAGCAGGGGGAAGAGGTCGTGCTCGTCGGCCCCGCGACCGTGGAGCAGGACGAGCGCGCCCTCGGGCTCGCCCGCGGCCGGACGCTCGAGCGCGCGTAGCTCGGCCACTAGGAGGGCAGGGCCTCGAGCACCTGGTCGGCGTGGAGGAGTGGGTCGACGCGCCGGAGCTCCTTGGCCACGTTCCCCTCCGCGTCGATCACGAAGGTGGAGCGCTCGTACCCTGGCTTGTCCTCGCGGATGACGCCATATGCCTCGCCCGCCTGCTTGTTCGGGTCGGCCAGCAACGTGAACGGGAGGTGGTACTTCTCGCGGAACGCCTGGTGGGACGTCTCGTGGTCGATGCTGATCCCGAGCACCTCGGCGCCCCGGGCCTGGAACTCGCCGTAGGAGTCGCGAATCCCGCAGGCTTGCGCCGTGCAGCCCGGCGTGTCGTCCTTGGGATAGAAGTAGAGGACGACCGGCTTTCCGCGCAGGTCGGAGAGCTTGACCGTTCTCCCGTCGTCCGCCCGCAGCTCGAAGTCCGGGGCGGGCTTGCCTTCTTCGACCATCGGTTCCTCTCTCGTCGAGGCTCAGGCGGCGAGCGCCTCGAGCACCTTGTCCGAATGTCCGGGCACCTTGATCCCGCGCATCGCCCTCGCAATCGTCCCGTCGGGGGCGATCACGAACGTCGAGCGGACGATCCCCATCGACGTCCGTCCGTACAGCTTCTTCTCCTGCCAGACCCCGTAAGCCTCGGCGACCTCGTGGTCGGGATCCGAGAGGAGCGTGAACGGGAGCTCGTACTTCGCCTTGAACTTCGTGTGGGATTCCTCGGTGTCCCTGCTGACCCCGAGGATGACCGCGTCGCGCGCCAGGTACTCGTCGTAGGCGTCCCGGAATGCGCAGGCCTCTTTCGTACAGCCGGGGGTGTCGTCGCGGGGATAGAAGTAGAGGACGACCGAGCGGCCGCGATACTGCGCCAGCGTCACCGTCTCGCCGGCGTCGCTCCGCAACTCGAAATCGGGCGCCTGACTGCCTTCCTCGACCACTGAATCCTCTCTGTAGGGTGCGCTCGCCCATGCTAAACGCGCACCACGTCCTGGCATTCCTGGTGCTCGCCGCGTGTGCGGTCACGGCGGTTTGGGGCTTCGTGGCCTACCGGCGCGGGCGCCAGGCGGGACGCACGCTCGCGCACCTGATCGCGCTCGTCCAGACGCTGCTCGTCGCGCAGGTCGCGGTGGGGCTGCTGCTGCTTTCCGACGACCGGCGCGCTCCCGACGACCTCCATTACGCCTACGGGACGCTCGCCCTCTGCGCGGTGCTGGCGCCGTGGTTCTACGCCCCGGCCGACCCGCGCCGCCGCCTCCTCTGGTTCGCCGGAGCTACGCTGGTCGCGGGAGCTCTGGGAGTGCGCGCCTACACGACCTCCGGATGAAGCGGTTCGTCACCGGCCTGAATCCATTGGTGCGCGGCCTCGCGGTCGTCGCGCTGATCGCGCTCGTCGTGGTCGTCCTGAACCTGGGGAACACGGTGGCGGCGCTCTTCCTCATCGCGCGGATTGCCTTCCCGCTCGCAATCGCCTTCTTCCTCTTCCTGCTCTGGCGCGAGCGCCGAAGCGACATCGAGATGTGGGGAGAGCGCGAGCGGCGCGTGTTCTACGCCGCGATCGGGGTGTTCGTCGTCGCGATCCTCGTCTTCACGTACGGCCAGCTGGCGGGGCTCGTGTTCGCCGGGTTGGGCGCGCTCGCGTTCGTCCTCACGCTCGGGTTGTGCGCGTGGTCGGCGTACCGCGCCTGGCGGGACGCGCACACGTACGGCTAGCGAGCCAGGTCGTCGACCCGCGAGCCGGCGCCGTCCAGCGCGTCGAGCGCGGCGCGGATGGTCGTCGACTCGCCGACGAAGATCGGGGTGTCGCGCTCCGTGTAGGCACTCGCCTCCGTCTCGCGGAGGGTGAGCATCAGGTGCATGAAGTCGGCCGGCTCGTCGCACTCGAACACGGTCATGAACTCCTGGTCGTCGATCCCGAAGGAGTACGTCGTGTGGTTGTGAATCGACGCGAACTCGGCGCCGATGCGGATGTGCTCATCCATCGCGCGCTGCCGGGCCTCGGGGGGCAGCGCGTACCAGCGCCGGACTTTCACGAACGGATAGACGACGAGGTAGGGCGAGCCCTTCGGGACGACCTTTCGCGCCCGGCGGGCTCTCGTGTACTCGGAGGGCTTCGTGGTCGCGAGGTACGAGTACGGCGTCTCGAGCCAGCCTGCGAGCGGCGTCCCGTTCAGCGCGGCGCCGAGCTCGCCCAGGTCCGTGTAGCGATCCGTGATCTTCCAGAGGAAGAAGTCGGCGTCGGGCCGGACACCGGTCAGGGAATAGGCGCGGACGTCGATCCGCTCCGCGAAGTCCTCGACGACCTCGGCGAACGCGTCCTTGCCCGCGGCGCGCTCCTCGACCGGCAGGCGCCGCCAGGCCGGATCGACCTTGTAGAAGGTGTAGGCGACGTACTGGCCCTGCGACTCGGCTGCCATCGCCGGAAGCCTAGTCCCGACGGGCGACGCTCAGCGGCGCTTGCGGAAGGTGGCGCGAGCGGTCTTGGCGCGGTCGAGCTTGACGATGCAGTCGCGCGTGCCCCGGCAGTCGCCACTCCAGCCGGCGAAGCGGTAGCCCTTCGCGGGCCTGGCCGTCAGGCGCACGGTTCCGTTGGCCGAGAACTGACGCGTGCACGACTTCGCGCACGCAATCCCGCTCGGCGAGCTCCGGACGACGCCGCGCCCAGTGACCTTGACCGCCAGCGCGAAGAACCCCGGGCCGAACGCCGCCGTGACCGATTTAGCCGCGTCCGCGGTGACCAGGCAATCGCCACGGCCCGTGCACGCGCCGCCCCAGCCCAGGAAGCGGCTCCGATCCCCCGGGACCGCGCTCAGCGTCACCGCTGTGCCGTTCTCGATTGAGGCCGAGCACGCGGCCGGACAGTCGATCGAGCCGACATCCGAGGTGACCGAGCCGGGCGAGCCCGTGACGGACACCGTGAACGGGAACAGCGGCAGGTGCATGAGCCACAGCGAGTCCTGGAGGTCCCACCAGGTCCCGGAGTGCCCGTAGTAGTCGTTGCGGCCGAAGTCGAGGATCGCATTGGCGATCGTCGCGCCGGAGGACACGAACGGGTCGAGCAGATCGGACGTGTTGTCGCAGACATGACCGGAGTTCTCAGGGCACGTGTTCGGTGCCTGGTCAGGAACGGCTCCGAGGTTATGGGCGAACTCGTGCGCGGCGACCTCGGCGGTGAGCCGGCCTGTGCCCACGTCGACCTCGCAGTCGGAGGCGCGCAGCCAGACGAAGGAAAAGCCGAACAACCCACCGCTGTCAGGCGCCCTCGTCGCCGTTCCGCAGACGTCCGAGTCGGTGACCGGGCCGTCGTAGTAGACGATGCCCTTGATGGTCGGGCCGGTGAGCGGCACCAGGTCGGTGGAGAGCTGCTGCAGGTTGAGGTTCACGTAGGTGCTGCCCGGCCTGGGCAAGCGCGCAAAGCCGATGTCGAGCTGGCCGAAGCCGGCCGGACAGTTTGGGAATGCGAAGAGGTCGAAGCGAGGCGTGCGGCTCGAATCCTGGCCGCGCCACCACTCGTCGATTGCGCTGATGTCGGTCGCGATCAGGGAGACGAGCTCGCCGAAGCGGTCTGGGCCGTCCGACGGGGTGGCGTAGAAGACGCGAACGCGCGCCGCCGAACCCGTGTCGACGTCGGGCGCCCGGTTGGCGCTCGAGCGGTCGTTTCCACACCACGTGACGGGGGCGGCGGCCGACGCGGGCCCGGCGGCCCAGAGCAGGGCGCCGGCGAGGACGGCGAGGAGGGACCCGAGGCGGCGCACGCGGTGTTTCTCGGCAGTCGTCATCGAATCCTGAAGGGGATGCTAACGACCGCGACAGGCGGCCCCGGATTCACGCTGGCGCGGACGGACGCCGTGATCCTGTAGGTGCCGCGTGCGAGCCGCGCCGCCGGGAAGTTCAGACGCGCCGGGAAAGTGCCGATCGCGGTTCCGCGGAGCACCTGTGTCGTTGAGTGGTTGGGCAGCTTCTCCACACGTGCGATGTACGTGCAGTCGAGGTCGCAGCGGAGCGAGGCGCGCGCCCGCAGGCTCTGGCGCGGTAGCCCGGTCAGCCGTGCCTTGACGGGAAGCTGGAGTCCCGCGCAGCGCGTCACGACGCCGCGCCGGGAAGCCGTGGCCGCAGCGAGCAAAGCCGCGCGGCTCGCCTTGGGCGTCCTGGCGTCCGCGTAGTAGACGCCGGACTGCCACTGCGGCAGGCCGGGCTCGTCGAAGACGTGGAAGATGAAGATCCCGCGGACCGTCGGCTGGCAGAACGCGAGCTGGATGGCTTGGCGGTAGAACGCCCCCTGCACGGCCTCGGTGACGGGCTTCACCGTGGCCGGTTCTTCGCCGCTGTAGAGAGACGCCTTGTTCGCCGGGACCTGCGCTTCCACGCCGAACTCGTTGTAGACGATCGGGATCGTCGAGCCGGGCTGCGCGGTGCCATCGAAGGCGCGCCCGAGCAGGGCGACGAGCTTGTCGTAGTCCGCGATCGCGACCGTCGTCGAGTTCGGGTGCTTCGTCGTGGGCGGGACGCTCGAGTTCTCGAGATACGGGTGGAAGGCGAACCAGTCCATGATCGGCTTCGTGCGACCGCTGGCCCGATACGCCTCGCCGAGGTCCGGGATGAACTTCGTGGGGGAGTGCGTGTCGCGGCCGGTGTTCGGCCGGTCGCCGCCGCGCGGCGAGACGGCGCCGCCGATCACGATGTTCTGGGGATTCACGCCCTTGAGCGCGTCGTAGGCGACCGCAAGCAGCTTCCCGTAGGCCGGCGCGGCCACGTCCTCGCCGTTCGGCCCGAATTGCGGGAGCCAGAAGCGGTTGAGGTTCGGCTCGTTGCCGATCGTGAAGTAGCGGACGCTCGGCAGGTCGTTCGAGAGCGTGACGCAGAACTCCGCGAACTGCTGGCGGTGGTCGTCGGTCAGGGGTGTGTTGCGACTGCCGAACGTGATCGAGAGGTAGACGTCGACCGCCGAGAGCCCGGCCGCGGCGACCGCGTTGCGTAGGTACTCGAGCTCGACGTCTTCCGGCTGCACGCGGCCGCGCTCCCAGGTCACGGTCATCCGCACCGCCCGCAATCCCGCGAGCTTGGCGAGGTCGAGCTTGGCCTTCGCCGCCGGGATCGTCGGCTGCTTGAACGCGTCCTCGACGCCGCCGATCGTCAGCGAAGGGCCGCCCGCGCGGGCGACGCCGGGCGCGAGAAGCGCAGCCAAGACGCAGAGGATGAGGGCTCGCCGCACGCGGCAATGGTGCCAGCCCGTCCGTTTGGGCCGTGTATGGATGATGGGAGGCAGGGCAGGGCTACATTGGACCCGTGAAGGGAAAGCTCGAGCCGACGCTCAAATCACTCCCGGCGAAGCCGGGCGTCTACCTGTTCCGCGACGCCGCCGGACAGGTGCTCTACGTCGGCAAGGCGAAGTCGCTGCGCCCCCGCGTCCGCTCATACTTCCAGCAGTCCACCGACACGCGCGCGACGATCCAGCAGCTGCCCGAGCGGGTCGCGGACATCGAGGTGATCGTCACGGGCACGGAGGTCGAGGCGCTGCACCTCGAGCAGAACCTCGTCAAGCGCCACCGGCCGCCGTTCAACGTGCGGCTGCGCGACGACAAGTCGTTCCCGTACATCGCCGTGACCGTGCAGGACGACTACCCCCGGGTCATGTTCACGCGGGAACGGCACCGCCGGGGCGTCGTCTACTTCGGCCCGTACGCGAACGCGAAGAAGGTGCGCGAGACCCTTGACGTGCTGAACCGCGTCTTTCCGTACCGCCCGTGCGAGGGACCGCAGCCGGGACGGCACTCCGGGATCCCCTGCCTCGACTACCACATCGAGCGCTGCCTGGCCCCGTGCGTCGGGTACGTGTCCAAGGAGGATTACAGCGCGATCATCGACCAGGTGATCGAGTTCCTCGGCGGGGAATCGAGGCCCATCCTCAGGCAGCTCGAGACGAAGATGCGCGAGGCCGCGGCCGCGGAGCGCTTCGAGGAGGCTGCGCGCTACCGGAACCGGCTCCATTCGGTGCAGCACCTGGCTGAGCGGCAGGCGGCGGACCGCCGCTCGGTGGGGACGATCGACGTGCTGGGGATCGCCGCCGAGGGCGACCGAGCGGCGGTGCAGGTCTTCCCGCTGCGCGACGGCAAGCTGATCGACCGGCACAGCTTCCACCTGGAGAACGTCGCCGAGCGCGATCTGCAGACCGTTCTCGAGGCGTTCGCGCTCGAGTACTACGGCTCGTCGCCGAGCGTTCCGCCGCAGATCGTCGTTCCACGCGACGTGGGAGACGTGTCCGCATTGGAGCAGTTCCTCTCGGAGCGGCGCGGCGCGCGGGTCGAAGTGCGCGCGGCGGAGCGCGGCGAAAAGCGGCGCCTACAGGAGCTCGCGCAGCAGAACGCGAGGCTCGCGCTCGAATCGGACACGCTGCAGTCCGAGTCGAAGCGGTTGCGGCGCGTCGAGGCACTGGAGGAGCTGCGTGAGGCACTGAATCTCGAGTCGCTGCCGATCCGGATCGAGTGCTACGACATCTCGAACATCCAGGGCGAGTCGCCCGTCGGCTCGATGGTCGTCTTCCAGGACGCGATGCCGAAGAAGGCGCACTACCGCAAGTTCGGCGTGCACACGCTCGACGGGCAGGACGACTTCGCCGCGATGGCAGAGGTCGTGTCGCGGCGGTTCGCGCGGCTCCAGGACGTCACGGTAGAGGACTATGACGAGGGGTTTGGGACGGCTCCAAACCTTGTCGTGATCGACGGCGGGAAAGGTCAGCTTTCGGCGGCGCTCGCCGCTATGCAGCACTTCGACCTTCCCCGCGTGGCGGTGATCGCGCTCGCGAAGCGCGCCGAGGAGGTCTACGTCCCGGGCCGGCCCGACCCGATTCGCCTCGAGGCGCACTCGCCGGGGCTCCAGCTGCTGCAGCGGATCCGCGACGAGGCGCACCGGTTCGCGATCGGCTTCCACCGGCAGCGGCGCGACGCCCGCTCGTTCGCGTCGATCTTCGACGACCTGCAGGGCGTCGGGCCGGCGCGCCGCCGCGCGCTGCTGCGCCACTTCGGCTCGGCGGAGCGCTTCCTCTCCGCGACGCAGGAAGAGCTCGAGGGCGTGCCTGCGCTGCCCGCGGCGACCGCGCGGAAGATCTACGCGCAGCTGCACCGGGCAGGCCGCGCGTAGTGGTAGAGCTAGGAAGGCTCGAGCAGCGGCGTTCCGGCAAGCCCGGCCATGTCTCCTCCGAGGAGGGCGGACGCGGTCGCGGCGACGTCGATCACGCGCTCGTTCCCGGTCTCCGCCACGAGCCGAGACCCGCCCGGCACGAGCAGCGCCCACGCGGCGTCGGTGTGGCCGCCCGAGCGCCCGCTGCCGCTCCCGTGCCGCTCGATCCGACCGAAGGTCGGTGACTCGACCGCGCGGAGCCGCGTAGCCGGGACGTCGCTCCAGTGCACGAGCAGGTCCGGGAGCAGCCTGCGCTTGGGCGCGTCGGCTCCGACGATCTCCTCGGCCCGGGCGACGCTGGCCACGCCGATCGAGCCGTCTTCGTCGCGGAAGCTCGTCACACCCTCGGCGATCCGGTCGAGCACCTCATCGGCTTCCGACGGGTCGACGATTCCGTCGCGCTCCCGGCCGCGGAGGTTGAGACGGATCTGCCCGTGGTGGTCGCTGGGAAGG
The DNA here is from genome assembly GCA_030913835.1 of Actinomycetota bacterium. GTDB lineage: Bacteria > Actinomycetota > Thermoleophilia > Gaiellales > Gaiellaceae > UBA5186. The sequence goes on from JALZOQ010000150.1 coordinate 9,628, forward strand.
ACGAAGGCTTTCGTCTTGCTCCAGTCGACACCCGCGACGCTCGTCCGAGACATGACCTCAC
>JALZOQ010000159.1 GCA_030913835.1 Actinomycetota bacterium
CTACCGCACCTCGACCCGGATGAGGATGAGGAGCCGACGCTCGCGGTGTACTGCGCTGTGTGCGCGTACGTGGAGTTCGGCGGCTCGAGGAGAGAACGCACCGAGTCCGACTGGGTGTGGTCGCTTAAGTGGGCTGGGCGATCCGCTCGGCCCGCCCGCGTCCTCCTCGACCATGCAACTCGCGCCGCCAGCCGAAGAGGGGCCAGCCGCTCGCCGGGGCTGCGGCGCCCCCGTAGCAAGCCGAAACCGACCCCCCATCGTCCCTTCACTGAGGCTCGCGCGACTCCTTCACGCTCCTGTCCCTCGATTCAGGGAGAGAACGCAAGATCGGCACCCAGGCCGACTCTGCTGTACGAGGGGGTCGTCCGGGGACTACAGGGGTGAGGCGACCGGCGGCCCCCTCGTGGAGCACTCGGGATCGGCAGCTCGAGCAGAGAACGCAAGGAATCCGACTAAGCGGTTCAACCGCACGCGTTCCCGCTCGACCCCCATGCTTTTGGCTTAACGAAACCCGCACAACGGGGAGCGCAGGTTCGTCCCGCTGGAGGAATCTCTTTAGTGGAGGCTCGTTTCTCTCGTTCCCGGGGAGAGGCCGCGAGCAGAGCGGGCCTCCACCTGGCTAGGGAAGGGGTCGATCGTCCCGGCAGCGGGCGTCGGCCCCTGCTCTTGTCAGAACGCATGGGGAGGCGTACGGTCCGCCTCGGCGTCCTGCGGCAAATGGCCTCTCCCCACTCCGTCCTCCCTAGACGGAGCGCCAAGGGACTGTCAGCGGGCGGGGCTTCGGCCCCGCCTTTGCTTCGTGACGCCATCGGTTCCTCCAGTCGCCAGGACTGGGGCCGGACGGCACGCCTAGGCTACTTGGACCAGCCGAACTTGTAGATCAGGTACGCGGCTACAACTGTGCTGGCCGTGCCGAGGACTGCGCCAACGATCACTACTCCGTAGTGGTGGCCAGCGCCGCCCCCGGGCCGTCGCTCACGTCTGCGCGGTTTGCCGCCTCATCCTCTTCAGCGTCGAGCGCTCGCGTCTCCAGCAGTCCACTCGCCTGCGCGCAGAGCTGGAGAATCAGGTCCGGACCGAACATCGGGTCTCGGTCAAAGATCGTGCGCCATGCCGGCGCGGGGTTGACCCGTTGCGTCTGCATTGTGCCCCTCGGCTTCCAGTCCACGAAGACGCCGGAGTCTTGAAACGCGAGCGCCGCTGGCCCTGCAAGTAGATCGACCTTTGCTGCAAGCCGTGCGAGTTCGGCTGGCGCGGCATCGGCTCGCGGCTTCCACGACGGGTATCCCCCCGCGCTCCACTCGTCCGCCTCGAACAACCCGAGAAGTTCGCGCAGCGCCGCGGCGAACGAATCGATGTCTGCTCGCCGTCGCCGGAGCTTGCGCGCGCTGCTCATCGGCGAGTGCTGCGGGCCAGTTGTGGGCCAGTCGTCATCGAAATCGAGCAGATTCCAGCGGACGTCAGCGGATCTCGGCTTGGCGCGCTTGAGCGGGAATGTCCTGCTAATCATTCTGTTTTTCGGTCAACCATGCGACAGGGGCGACAGGACTCGAACCTGCAACCCCCGGTTTTGGAGACCGGTGCTCTACCAATTGAGCTACGCCCCTAGGCTGCCCGCTCAGTGTAGACGCGGCCTTGGCGTCGCTACGCTCGCGGCATGTCGCAGCGGCGCGCCCTCGGTGTCCTCTTCCTCGTGTTGGCGCTCGGGCTCGCCGGGATCGCGGTCGCCGCCTTCCGCGCGGACGTCTGGGCGATCGTCTTCGCGGCCGCGGTGTTGTCGGGCTGGCTCGCCACGATGGCCCTTCGGGGACTGACGCGCTGAGGACTCCTCCGCTTCACGCCGTATTCTCCCCCTGATGGCTGAGAGCGCCGAAGACACCGGCACGCTGTGGCGGCACTACGTCCGGACGAAGGATCAGGCGATCCGCGACCGCCTGATCCTGACCTACGCGCCGCTCGTCAAGTACGTCGCCGGCCGGCTCGGCTCGGGGCTGCCCGCGCACGTCGACGAAGGCGATCTCGTCTCGTACGGCCTGCTCGGGCTGATCGGCGCGATCGAGCGCTTCGACCCCGACCGCGACATCAAGTTCGAGACGTACGCGATCTCGCGGATCAAGGGCTCGATCATCGACGAGCTCCGCGCCATGGACTGGGTGCCGCGCTCCGTGCGCGCCCGCGCGCGCGACATCGAGCGGGCGATCGCCGAGCTCGAGGCGAAGCTCGGCCGCGCCCCGAACGACGAGGAGATCGCCGGCAAGCTCGGCCTGACCCAGGACGAGCTCGACGACAGCCTCACCGAGATCTCACGCTCCTCGATCGCCGCGCTCGACGAGCTCTGGACGGTGCAGGGCGGCACGGGCGACCAGGTCGCGTTGATCGACACGATCGAGGACACCCACGGGCAGGCGCCGACCACCGCGCTCGACCGCTCCGAGCTGAAAGAGATGATCGCCGACTCGATCTCGCGCCTCCCGGAGCGCGAGAAGCTTGTGATCACGCTCTACTACTACGAAGAGCTCACGCTCCGGGAGATCGGCGAGGTGCTCGGTGTGACCGAGTCGCGGGTCTCGCAGCTGCACACGAAGGCGATCCTGCGGCTCAAGGCGCGGCTCAGCGGGACCTCGGCGCGAGCCGGCTTCGAGGCCTAGCGTCTCGGCCCGACGCCGACCGTCACCGGCGGCGGTAGGTACGCGTAGCAGTACGCGGCCGCGGACTCCTCGCCGAACCGCGCGGTGACCGTTGCCCGCAGCGTTCCCGCGCCGGTCTGCTGGACGAATGCGAGCCGCTGGGTACCGCGCGCGTACGGCAGTCGGAGCGTTTCGCCGGGGTCGACGGTCGCGCGGCGCACGGTCCCGGCGCCGGTGCTGAGGCGCAGCACTGCCGTCGAGCTGGCCCGGTTGGCCCGGAAGCCGAGCGCGTATCGCTCGGTTCCTTGCTCGCAGCGCCACGTGACGGTTCCGAGGGCGGGCAGCGCGACGAGCAGGAACGGCCCGCGCACTGCGGCCGCGGAACCGTGCGCGGAGCCAGCGAGGAGCACCAGGGCGACGATCAGCGTGGCGGCTGTCCTCACGACGGGGGTACGGCGGCGAGGGAACGGGAGGTCCCCGGCACCGCGTTAGGATTGTCCGGGACAGAGACCCTGCCGAGGAGGATTCGCTTCATGTCGATCGAGCCCGGGAAGATTCGCAACGTCGCCGTCGTCGGTCATCGCGGGACGGGAAAGACGTCCCTGGTCGAGGCGATGCTGTTCCAGTCCGGTGCTGCGAACAGGCTCGGGACGATCGAGGCCGGCTCGACTGTCGGAGACTGGGACGAGGACGAGCAGAAGCGGCGGATGTCTCTCCAGGCGGCCCTCTGCCACGTCGACTGGCACGGGCGGAAGATCAACCTCCTCGACACTCCGGGCGACGCCGGCTTCATCGGCGACGCGGTCGCGGCGCTGCGAGTGGTCGAGGGCGCGCTCTTCACCGTCAGCGCCGTCATGGGCGTCGAGGTGCAGACGAGCCGACTCTGGCGGCGCGCGGAAGCGGGGGGACTCGCGCGTGTCCTCTACGTGAACATGCTCGACCGCGAGCGAGCCGACTTCTACCGCACCCTCGAAGGCCTACGCGCCCAGATCTCCGAGCGCTGCGTGGCCGTGCACATCCCCATTGGTAGCGAGCACGAGGTCTCGGGCATCGTCGACCTCCTGCACATGTGCGCGTACACCGACCCGGGCGGCGGCGAGCGCGAATCGGGCCCGAGCGAGATCCCCGCGGAGCTTGAGCCCGAGGTTGACGAGTACCGGACGAAGCTGCTCGACGAGGTCGTGCAGGTCGACGAGGCGCTGATGGAGCGCTACCTCGACGGCGAGGAGCTCGGCGTCGAGGAGGTCGCCCACGCGCTGAAGGACGCCGTGACGCGCGGAGAGGTCTTCCCGGTCGCGTGCGGCGTGGCGACGAAGAACCTCGGCACGTCCGCCCTGCTCGATCTGCTGGTCGAGGGCGTGCCCTCCCCGGCCAAGAAGGGCGAGCCGATGGAGGTGCCGAACACGCAGACCGCCGCGTTCGTCTTCAAGACGATCGCCGACCCATTCGCCGGCCGCATCAACGTCTTCCGCGTCCTGCACGGGACGATCAAGGGCGACTCGAACCTCGTAAATCCGCGCTCGCATGCGAAGGAGCGCGTCGGGGCGCTGCTCATGCTGCAGGGCAAGGAGCACGTGCCCTCGCCCGAGTTTGCGACCGGGGACATCGGCGCGGTGGCGAAGCTCAAGGAAACGGCGACCGGCGACTTGCTGCTCGACCACGAGGAGCCGGTCGAGATCCCGACGATCGACTTCCCTGCGCCGGTGATGAGCTTTGCGGTCACGCCCAAGGCGAAGGGCGACGAGGAGAAGGTCGCGACGTCGCTGCGGCGGCTCTCCGAGGAGGATCCGACCCTCCAGGTGCGCCGCGACCCGCAGACCGGCGAGCAGCTCCTTTCGGGCTTGTCGCAGATGCACGTCGAGGTCGCTGTCGAGCGGCTGCGGAGCCGCTTCAACGTCGAGGTCGAGCTGCACCCGCCGCGCGTCCCGTACCTCGAGACGATTCGCACCGAGGCGAAGGCGCAGGGCCGGTACAAGAAGCAGACCGGCGGGCGCGGCCAGTTCGGCGACTGCCATATCGTGCTCGAGCCGCTCGAGGGACACACGGGCTACGAGTTCGTGGACAAGATCGTGGGCGGCTCGATCCCGCAGAGCTACCGACCGGCGGTCGACAAGGGGATCCAGGAGGCGATGCAGCGCGGCGACCTCGCGGGCGCGCCGGTCCAGGGCGTGCGCGTCCGGCTCGTGGACGGCTCGTACCACTCGGTCGACTCGTCGGAGATGGCGTTCAAGATCGCCGGCTCGATGGCCTTCAAGTCTGCCTACGAGAAGGCGGATCCCGTCCTGCTCGAGCCGATCATGGAGATCGAGGTCAGCGTCCCCGACGAGGCCGTTGGTGCGGTGAACGGCGACCTGAACTCGCGCCGCGGACGGCTGATGGGCATGGAGCCGCGCGGCGGAATGACCTCGATCAAGGCCGAGGTGCCGATGGCCGAGATCCTCACGTACTCGCAGTCGCTGACCTCGCTCACCGGCGGTCGCGGCGACTACCACATGGGCTTCGCCCGCTACGAGGAAGTCCCCTCGCACATCGCCCAGAAGCTGATCGAGCAGACAAAGCGCGAGCGCGAGGAAGCGAAGGTCTAAAGCTAGAACGGTTCCAGTCATCGCCTAGCTCGGGTCGACCGGTCAGTTCAGACGGACGGGCAGGCAGAGCCCGTCCGTCCTGATGCCGGCACCGCAAGCGGCGCCTCGGGCTTCCCGGCTCACAGGGTTTACGCCGTCTGAGTCGTTTCCGGCTGTCCTTCCTTCAGGCGCCGGATCAGGTCGGCGACGTCGGCGAGCTCCTGCTCGAGATCCTTCTGGTACTCCTCGAGCCGCGGGAGGAAGTTCTCGCGGTTGAAGCGGCCGAAGCGGCGGCCGAAACCGCGCCCGTGTCTATGTCCGTGGTGCATCGTTCACCTCCTCTCCTCCGTCGTACCGCGCGAGAAACGCGCTGATCAGGGTCTGGTTGTCGCGGAGCGCCTCGGCCCAGACGTCGAGCAGGCGGCGGCCGTCGTCCGTGAGCTCGTAGGTGCGCTTGGCCGGGCCGGGCAGCTCGGCTTCCCACTCCGAGCGGACGAAGCCTTCCTCCTCGAGCGCGCGGAGGACGCGATAGAGGTTGCCCATGTCGACGCGCTCGCCCCCGACGAGCTCCGGAAGCTGCTCGAGTAGCTCGTAGCCGTGCGCAGGACGCTCGCGCAGGAGGAGGAGCAGGGCGGGCTCGCCGAAGCGCTCGACGCGCGCGCGCACGCGCAGGTCGCCCGTCGGCGTCCGCCAGCGGGAGCGGACGCGGCGTCCGTGCGCGCGTCGGTGCGTCATCGCGATCCTACATGTAAAACACACATGTAGCGTGACTTTAGCAAGCGGGACAGGGCCTACGCTGCGCTAGGGTCCGCGGAATGCGAGTCACCAAAGTCACTGTCGCCCGCACCTGCGCGATCTGCGAGCGCAGCCTGCTCATGGGCGAGCGCGCGACTCGGTTCGCGCCGGACGGTGACGAGTTCGTCGACGTCTGCCCCCTCTGCCAGGAGACGGCGATGGAGCACGGCTGGATCAAGGAGGGCAGCCCGACGTCGCCGACGGTCCCCTACGAGCGGCGCCGGCGCGGACTCAGCCTCGGCGCCATCTTCCAGCGGCCGGTTCAGGCGGAGGCGCCGATCGCGCCCGAGCCGATTCTCCGCCGCCTCTCGGAGTCCGAGCTGCAGATGGTCGAGGCCGCGGACCTCTTCAACGGCAGCGCCTACCGGCGCACGATCGGCGGAATCGGCAAGAGCCTCGGTGACCCGAAGGCGAGCATCATCCCGCTCTCCGGCGTCAACGCCGAGCTCGTGATCACGTTCGCCTGGGACATCTCCTGGTACCAGTACCGGATCAGTCCCGACTCGGCCCAGCCGGTCAAGCTGGCCGAGCGCGGTCACGAGCCCTCCGAGCTCGACGGCACCTACAAGAGCTGGAACGCGCGGGTCGAAGAGGACGGCAGGATCGTTCCTCAGATCGCTCGGCTCTAGGCGTCGACTCGGCGACGCCGTCTCAGCGGCGCGGGCTTTGCCCGCGGTGCGTCTGCGCTCCCTTACCGATCCGCCGAGCGTGAGCTGCGCCACCGCCCTCGGGCCCGCCGAAGGCCCGCTTACAATCCGAGCAACATGATCTATTGCGTGATCCCGCGCGAGCTGGCCGACCAGCTGTACGACAAGATGGTCGAGTACTACAAGGACAACCCGAACGTGACGGTGATCATCGACCGCCGCGAGGGCAACGACCGCCGCTCGGGGCGCGAGTACGGCGGCAAGCGCGAGCTCCGCGATCGCCGCAGGGCGCACCCCGGAACCTTCCCGAATACAGACCCGCCGGAGGTTGCGTAGTCCTTAGACTTGGCGCCGTGGCTCTCGTAGGCGCGAAGGCGTTCAAGAACTTCATCGGCGGCGAGTGGGTCGACGCGGGTTCGGGTGAGACGTTCGAATCGGTCAGCCCGGCGACCGGCGAGACGCTCGGTGTCTTCCCGAAGTCCGGCCCCGAGGACGTCGACCGCGCGGTCGCCGCCGCAAAGGCCGCCTACGAGGACTGGCGGCTCGTCCCGGCGCCCGAGCGCGCGAACGTCCTCTACCGGTTCGCGAGCCTGCTCGCGGAGGAGAAGGCCGACCTGACCGACCTGATGACGCGCGAGATGGGCAAGGTCAAGGCGGAGGCCGGCGGCGACGTGCAAGAGGCGATCGACATGGCCCTGTACATGGCCGGTGAGGGCCGGCGGATGTTCGGGCACACGACGCCGTCGGAGCTCAAGGACAAGTTCATGATGAGCGTGCGGATGCCGATCGGCGTCGTCGGCGCGATCACGCCCTGGAACTTCCCGATCGCCATTCCGGCCTGGAAGCTGACGCCTGCGCTCGTCTGTGGGAACACGGTGGTCTTCAAGCCCGCGGAGGACACGCCACTCCTGGCCGAGCGCTTCGTCGAGCTGCTCTCCGAGGCGGGGCTTCCCGCCGGCGTCCTCAACGTCGTCTTCGGGTTCGGAGAGACCGCGGGGAAGGCGCTCGTCGAGCACCCGGACGTTCCGGTGATCACGTTCACCGGCTCGCGCGAGACGGGCATCGCCGTCACGAAGGCGGCCGCGGATCACCTCAAGCACGTCCACCTCGAGCTCGGCGGCAAGAACGCGATCATCGTGATGGACGACGCCGACCTCGACCTGGCCGTGGAGGGCATCGTCTGGTCGGCGTTCGGCACGTCCGGACAGCGCTGCACCGCGGCGAGCCGCGTGATCGTGCACGAGCAGGTTTACGGCGAACTGCAGTCGCGCCTCGTCGCGCGCGCCGAGCAGATGACGATCGGCCCGGGCTGGGAGGACGACACCGATCTCGGCC
>JALZOQ010000166.1 GCA_030913835.1 Actinomycetota bacterium
GCCCCAGCGCTGCGGCGGCGATCGAGGCGCGAGAGAACGTGAACAGCAGCCCAACCGCGATCAGGCCGGCGAGAGCGAGCGCAACCCGGCGACGGCGGAGCCGAACGCACGCGGCGACCAGCAGCGCGACGACGAACAGGTACGAGGCGCCGAGCGGGCTGAGGAACGTCGAGACGAGCCGCCGCGCCAGCTCCTGCTCGTTCCCCGAGTTGAAGACGAAGTTCTCCGGCAGGCGCCGGGGGCCCTGGTAGTCGAAGCCGAGCTGGTCGTTGAAGTAGCCCACGGCGCCGTGACGGGCCCACCAGTCGAGCGACACCGCGTACTCCTCGACGAGGCCGAACGCGGCGACCGCGCCGGCAACGCCGAGCACAGTCCAGGCGAGCCGGCGCAGTTCCGTACGGCCGAGGGCGAGCGACCGCCCGATGAAGTACGCCGCCACCGGCGAGAGGTCGTGGCGCAGTCCGTAGAGGACGCCCTTCGGCCCGGCGCTGCCGCCGAGCACGTCCTGCGGCACGACCGCGTAGACGGCGACCAGCGCCGCGAAGCCCAGGGCGAGCGCATCCACGCGGCCGAGACGAAACGGGAGCCGACGCGCGCGCCACGCGCCGAGTCCGACGCTTGCGACCGCGACGGCGAGCAGCACGTCCTTCCAGGCTTGGATCGCCGTGAGCGGGCCGCCGCGGATCCCGAGGCCGTAGAGGCCGGCCATTGCCGCGTTGTGGAGTGCCAGTCCGACGACGAAGAGGTACAGAGCGAGCACAGGCCTGAGCCACACCGCGGCCGCAACGGGCACGAGCACGGCCGCATAGAGCACGAGGGCGAGCGCGGTGCCCACGCATTGAGCGTAGCGGGGGCGGCGGGTCGTTCCGCACAGCCCCCGCCGCGCGTTTTAGGCTACGGGCCCCACGGGAACCCCGCGTTGACCGCAGCGAGCACTGCTGCTGCGACAGCCACGAGCGTCATTTGCAAACGACGAGACACAGAAGACACCTCCTTCCGCAAGTCGAGCCCTCGTCCCAATTGGGCTATTGCATTTGCCGTGGGGATCATTACTGTTGTCAAGACGTAGCCGCATGCGGCGGCGACTTACGTAAGGAGACGAAATGAGTGGGAATCAGCCTGAGACAATTGGGCAGCGCCTGCGACGACTGCGCCTCGACCGGGGGCTCTCCCAGCGCGAGCTCTCGGCGCCGGGGGTCTCGTACGCCTACATCTCCCGGATCGAGGCTGGTACGCGACAGCCGTCCGTGAAAGCCCTACGCAAGCTCGCGCCCAAGCTGGGCGTGTCGACCGAATATCTCGAGACGGGCTCGGAGATCGGCGCCCCCGAGCAGCGCGAGCTCCAGCTCGCGGACGCGGAGCTGCAGCTTCGGCTCGGAGACGACGCGCCCGTCGCCGACGAGACCCTACGCACCATCCTGAGCGAGGCAGTCGAGACCGGCGACTTCCAGTCGGCAAGCCGGGCTCGCATCGCCCTCGGCCTGATCGCCGCCCAAAGCGGACGGAGCGACGAGGCCGTGCAGCGGCTCGAGGAAGCGCTCGACTCCGACGCGCCGCCAAGTCCGACGTCCCGCCCCGACTTGTATGCCGCCCTCGGACACGCCTACGCCGCCCTCGGCCGCCCCGATCGCGCCGTCGAGCTGTTCGACCGCTGCCTCGCGGAGATCTCCGAAGAGTCGGAGAACCGCGTATCGCAGATCCGGTTCCGCACGTACCTCTCGCACGCGCTCGCCGACACCGGTGACCTCGCGCGCGCTCAGAGCGTCGTGCAGGAAGCACTCGCACAGGCCGACGACTTCGCGGATCCGTACACCCACGTGCGCCTGTACTGGTCGCTCGCGCGGCTCTCGGTGATGCAGGGACGGCCGACCGTCGCGCTCGAGAACAGCCGTCGCGCAATCGCGCTGCTCGAGGCGACCGAGGACACGCACCAGCTCGGCCGGGCGCACCTGCTCTCCGCGGCGATCATGAACACGCAGGGCGAGGCGGAGGGTGCGGCGAAGCACCTGGAGATCGCTGAGCAGCTGATTGCACACCGCTCCGGGCCCAACGACCTGGCCTCGCTGCGCGCGGAGCAGGCGAAGCACGCAGCACTCCTCGGCAACGGCAACGACGCGATCAAGCGGGCGCACGAAGCGCTCGAGTTGCTCGGCGACGATGACCCGGGCGAGCGAGGCGGCATCCTGGCCGCGTTGGCCGAGGGCCACGCGTTGCAAGGAGACCCGACTCGGGCGGAGCGCGAGTTCGCCGAGGCGATCGGGCTGCTCGAGGGCAACGGTCGCTGGCGCGTTGCCGAACTCGCGGCCAGGAGGTTCGCGAAGCTGCTGGAGCAGTCGGGCCGAAAGGACGACGCGGCCACGATGGAAGCACGAGCCGAGCGGTTCGCCGCCCGCGCGGGAGCCCTCACCGAGGCAACCGCGGCGAAGTGACAGTCGAGCTCGACGCTCGACCACGCGGGCCCTATTCGCTAGCACTCTCGGCACGGTTCGCAGGGGACGCCACGCGAACGTTTCGCGACGGCGTCTTCACTGCCGCGCTCCGGACGGGGGAAGGGGCGGAGCTCGCCTCCGTCCACCAGCGGCCCGACGGCTCGGTGCGGCTGCGCGCCGAGAGTGATGAGGCGCTGGCTGAGCTCCGCCGCGTGCTCGCGCTCGACGACGACCACTCCGAGTTCGTCCGGCGGTTCTCGGACGACCCGTTCCTCGGGAACGCCGTCCGGCAACTTCGCGGCCTGCGCCCCATCCGCGTCGCGACGGTGGCCCAGGCCCTGCTCCGCGCGCTCTGCGGACAGCTGATCGAGTCGAGTCGCGCCCGCGCGCTCGAGCGGACGATCGTGCGGCGAACGACGCCCGCGGTTCCGGGCACACGCTTCCACCTCGCGCCCACGTGCGCCGAGCTGGCGGGACTCGCGCCGGCGCAACTCCGCGCGCTCTG
>JALZOQ010000167.1 GCA_030913835.1 Actinomycetota bacterium
CCTCGAGGCCGTAGGCCGCGCGCAGCATCGCCGGCACGACCTCGCGCAGCGCCTCGACCGGATCGGCCAGATCGCGGAGGCCGTCCAGGTACGGGATCGGCGCGCCGCGGAGATGTGCGAACTCCTCGACGATCCGCTCGGGCGTGTGGACGGCGCGGCCGCGCAGCCGACCCTCGACGAAATCCACGCCGGCACGTGGGATGCCCGAGTACGGCGTGCGAAGGAACGAGAACAGGTCGGTGCGGTCGCCACCGAGCCACGCGAATCGGAGCAGCGCGAGCAAGGCGCGCCCGAACGGGGTCTGGGCGAGCCGGCCGTAGCCCTCGAACGCGTACGGGATCGCGAGCGTGCCGAGCGCGGTCTCGAGCGGCGCGCGCAGCCGGTCGAGCGACGGGCAGACGATGCCGATCTGCTCGGGATCGGTGCCGGCGCGAAGCAGGGTGGCCACCTCCTCGGTCACCAGCTCGAGCGCGCCGCGAGCGCCGGCGCCCTCGAAGAAGCGGATCGCGCCCTCGATCGGCGGCGCCTCGGCCGGGGTCGCGTCGCTGAACAGGTGGCGCTCGACGTGCGCGATCGCAGGATGGGCGTAGTCCGACCACTTGGGCGGCAGCTCCTCGACAGCCCCGCCGGCGAGCCGCGCGAGATCCTCGGCGGTCCGAGCAAGCGACGCGAACGCGGGCCGACCCGGCTCGTAGGGCAGCGACACGGTCACCTCGGCGCGGGCCGAGAGCGCCTCGATGAGCGCCCACTCCGCGCCGGTTAGATCCTCGAAGCCGTAGGCGAACACCGGCTGGCCGTGCCACGCGTCCAGGTCGCTCGCGAGCCGTTCCGCGGCGTGGCGGCGCAGCAGATCCGCGTCCCAAAGTCCGAGCCGGTCGAGCTCGGCTCGGTAGCCGCCGTAGAGCCCGCCGAGGTCGCCCTCGAGCTCAGCGGGCTCGAGGAGGCCCGACTCGAGCTCCGAGACCGCGGCGAGCAGGGCGTCGGCGAATCCGCCGAACCGCGCCGAGCGCGAGAGCCCGTTCAGAGAAGCCGCAGCGATTGCGCGCCGGACGACGAACAGCCGCTGCGTCTCGGACGCGACGGGGCGAGCGTCGGGCGACGAGCGGACGAGGCGGCGGAAGAGGTCGTCGAACGTCCCGATCTCGCCGGCGAGCAGGGCGGGCCTGCGCCGCACGAGTTCGAGCTCGATTCGGTTGACGTCCGCCCGGTTCGGCACGATGAGGACTGGCGACCGGTCGAGGGCGTCGAGATACCGGTCGAGCAGCAGCTCCACCTTCCCGGCATTTGCCGGGCCAGCAAGCAATCTCAGACCCACCCAACCAGGATAGAGCCCGGGTTGGACGGCTCCGCCTGCGCCTACGAGAGAAAGTCGGAACGTGCGCGAAAGGGCGTCACGCAGCGTCGAGGCAGCGCGGCGGCGCGGGGGGACGCCGGTCCACCCCGCCTCGAGAGCCGCAAGCGCCCGCGGTTAGGCGGACGCTGTAGCCGACTTCGGCCGGCGGCCGCGTCGCGCAGTCGCGTGGCCGGGCATCTTGCCCGCGCAGTCGTCGCAGAGATCGGCCTGCCTCGCGCCGCGCCGCGCGTCCGTGAATGTCATGCGCAACGTGGCGCCTTTGTTGTCGCCGACTTCCTTCGCGCAGCTGTCGCAGACGAGCACTGTCTTTCGTGCCAAGATTCCTCCTCGAGTTCCGTGGCGGTGACGGCCCACCTTACCGCAATTCAGACAGGCCAACTAGGCAGCCGCGCGCGCACGCCGAATTCGCCACGAGCGCAGCAAGCTGAGTAGCGCCTGTTCCTCGAGGTCGAGACCGATATCCCTCGCCGTGACGATCCGTAAATGCTGAGGCCGGAAATCCTCGATCGTCCGCCCGTCGAGATACTGCTCCACGACTGCGGGACTCACGTACGACGCACGTGTGACAGCAGGCGTATTTCCAAGTCGCTCGGCCACGCGTTTCATCACCCCCGCGATCGTTCGCTTCGCCTCGGTTTCCGCGTCGGGAGCAGCGCGCCCCGCCAACGCAATCGCAGCGAGCAACGTGCCTCCCCACGTGCGGAAGTCCTTCGCGCTGAACTCCTCACCAAGATATTCCTGGATGTAGTCGTTCAGCCGCCTGGAGTGGAGGTTGAGGATCGTCCCCTCCTCGTCGTAGCGGAACACCCGCCGTCCGCCGGGCAGCTCGAGCAGATCGCGCACGGCTTCGGCGAGCTCGGAGTCGACGAAGGCCGTGCGGACGAGAACTTTGTGCTTGCCGCGGAAGCTAAACGCGATCGTGTTTCCACGCACCGAGATGTGCCGCCTCGTCAGTGTGGTCACCCCGTACGTCCGCGATTCCTTCGCATAGCGCTCCGAGCCGGGCCGGAACCAGGTCTGGTTGATCAGCCGAACGGCGATCGCGGATACGCGCAGCCGATCGTAGGTGTCGCGCTCCATGTGCTCTGCCATCGAGGCGCGGAGCTCGGGAAGCGCCTCCGCAAAGCGAATCAGCTTGTCGTACTTCGCCTGCTCCTGCTGGGCGCGGAATTCGGGGTGGTACAGGTACTGACGCCGCCCGGCTTTGTCAACACCGGTCGCCTGCAGCTTCGCGCCCGCGCGCGGCGAGATCCAGACGTCCTTCCAGGCCGGGGGAATGACGAGCGTCTCGATCCGGGCCAGCTTCGCCTCGTCGACGATTGGTTTCCCGCGCGCGTCGACGTAGCGGAACCGTTGCTTCGAGCCCGCGCGTCGCCACCCACCTGTCCTTGCCATAGGCACGGATGGTGTCCGCGACCGGGGCTCGCTAATCCCAGCAGTACAATCGCGCGGCGATGGATGCCAAGACGATCGTCGTCCTCGAAGGGGATCAGACCGGCCAGGAGCTCCTCGAGGAAGCCCTCCGCGTCCTGCAGCCCGACGTGATCGGAAGCGAGCTGGACTTCCCGCGCTTCGATCTGTCGCTCGAGTCGCGGCGGGCGACCGAGAACCGGATCGTCTACGAGGCTGCCGCTGCGATCCGGGAGCACGGGCTGGGCCTGAAGGGCGCAACCGTCACTCCCGAAGGCCGCGACGACGTGGGCTCGCCAAACCGCATCTTGCGGGAGGAGATCGGCGGGCAAGTGATCGTCCGGACCGGTCGACGCATCCCGGGCGTGGTGCCCCTGGGCGGCGTGCATGCACCGATCTCGATCGTGCGCATGGCCGTCGGGGACGCGTACGGGGCGAAGGAGTGGCGCGAGGGCGAGGGTGACGACGAGATCGCCTACCGCACCGAGCGGATCGAGCGCCGGATCTGCCGTTCGGTCGCGGAATTCTCGTTTCGCCAGGCCGAGCGGACCGGGGCGAAGGTCTTCGGTGGCCCGAAGTACACCGTCAGCCCCACCTACGAGGGGATGCTCAAGGAGGAGATGGACGCCGCCGCGGAACGGCATCCCGACGTCCCCTACGAGCCTCAGCTCATCGACGCGACCTTCGCGCTGCTGGTGGCGTCTACCGGCGCGCCGCTCGTGATCCCGGCGCTGAACCGCGACGGCGACATCCTCTCCGACCTCGTCCTACCGCTGTTCGGCTCGATCGCCGGCTCCGAGTCGCTCGTCGTCGCCTTCAACGAGGAGTACGTCCCCAGAGCCGTGATGGCCGAGGCCGCGCACGGCACGGCGCCGTCGCTCGAGGGCAAGAACGTCGCGAACCCGATGGCGATGATCCTCGCCGGCGCCGCCTTGCTCGCCTACGGGGACGAGGAGGCGCAACAAGCGGGCCGCGCGATCCGCGAGGCGTGCCTCGAAGCGGTCTCCGAAGGGCTCCGCACGGCCGACCTGGGCGGCCATGCGGGCACGTCCGAGTTCACCGACGACGTCATCCGGCGGACGCGCACCAAGCTCGAGGTCTGGGCGACGCTCTAGGAGCCTAGGCCGCGCGGGCTTCGGCGCAGACCGCGACGAACGCCGAGGCGAGCTCCGGGTCGAACTGCGACCCGGCACAGCGCTCGATCTCGAGCAGAGCCGAGTGCGGTGTGAGCGGATCGCGGTAGGGGCGCTCCGACGTCATCGCGTCGAACGCGTCCACCACGGCGACGATACGCGCGACCGCGGGGATCGCCCGCCCTCGCCGCCGGGTCGGGTAGCCGTCGCCGTCCCAACGCTCGTGGTGGTAAAGGACGCAGGGCAGCGCAGAGCGCGCGGCCACGACCGGCGCGATCATCGTCGAGCCGACGACCGGATGCGCGCGAATCTGCGCCCACTCCCGGGCATCGAGAGCACCAGGCTTGAGCAGGAGCTGCCGCGGGAGGACGAGCTTGCCGACGTCGTGGAGGCGGGCGCCGATGCGCAGCGTCGCGAGCCGCTGCTCATCCCAGCGGAGTCGCACGGCGACTGCCTCCGCGAGCGCCGTGACGCGCAGCGAGTGGCCGGCCCCGAACGGGTCGCGATCGTCGATCGCCTGAGCGAGAGCCTCGAGCATCCGCGTCGGCGTCTTTCCCGACCGGAGCGCGCTTCCCTTCCTCACTCGAGCGGGGCTACCGTTCGAACGCGACGGTTGGGGCGATCACCTCCGGCGGGGCCCGCACGTCGAACGTGCACAATTCGCCCGGGGAGCGCGGAACGGCGGGGATCACACCGCGCCACGTGCCGGCGGCTCCGACCTGAACGCGCCGGTAGGCCGTACCGTTTCGCCGCAGCTCAACGTCGGCGCCGACGGGACCGCGGAGACCCAGCCGCAGCACGCCGCCCGTACAGTCGTACGCGAGCACGCGCACGTGGCCGGCGACGCGCTGCGTCCAGACCGAGATCCGTGCCGGCGGATCCAGGCGCCAGAGCACGATCCCGGCATTGACCGACGCGACCGGCCGCCCCACGAACGCCACGGGATAGAGCGAGGCGATGTAGTCGCTCGTCACGCCGACGAGGCGACCGTCCGGGCGCGGCGCCACGCGCGTCTGGGGCAATCCGCCCGGCACGGCGACGTTGCCGAGGTCGTACACGCGCTCGATGCGGCGGTTCCAGAACACGTGCTGCCAGACGGCGGGCCAGTTGACGTCGCCGATGAAGAGGTAGGAAACGGGGCCGTCGGCGTTCCGGTCGATCCAGCGGCGGTCAGGCCCGGTGGACGCGGCCTGGACGAAGCGGTCGCGATCGACGATCTCCCGGCTCGCGTCGATCGAGATCCAGACGAAGGCCACCGCCAGCAGTGCGGGCAAGACTGCGAGCGCGCGGCGAGGGACCAGCGCGAAGAGGAGCAGCGCGCCCGCCGCCGCGACAGCCAGGATCAGGTCCACGTTCGCGTTGCGACGGCCGCTCGCATACTCGATCAGCGGCTGGAGCGTGAACGCGTCGGGGAACGCCTCCAGGGTCGCGAACCTCGCGACGGGCAGGGCGAGCACGAGCAGAAGGGCGGCCACGCAGGTCAGGGCGGTGGCAACCGTTGGCCGAGGAGCCCCACGGTCGAGCCACGCTGCGAAGCCGACGAACAGCACCGGCGCGAGTGACAGAAGGTTCCGCTCGGCGAGCAGGCCGACGTGTCGCGACGCGAACACTCCGACCTCGAGCACGAGCCACGCGCAAAGCGGCACGGCCGTCGCGAGATAGGCGGTCAGCGCGCCCCCTTCCCGCCGGGCGCCGAAGAGCAGCGCGACCGCGCAAACCGGCAGGATCCCGCAGAGCAGGAGCACGTCGGCCGCGTGATAGAGCGCGTAGCGGAGCGCCTCACTCGCCGGGTACCTCGTCTCTCCCGCGGGCGCGTAGGCGCCGAAGAGCGCGCTGAGGTCCCCGTCGGCCGCAAGTCGCCACGCCGCCCAGGCGGCCGCCAACGCCGCCAGGCCTACCGCGGCGGGCCACAGCCTGAGAGCCTCGCGAGGGCGACGGTCGAGGGCGGCCTTCAGCGCCACGGCGCTGACGAACACCGGCAGCAGGACGAACGCCTGGAGGCGCGTCATCGCCGCGAGCGCGCAGGCGCCGACGAGCAGACCCTGGCGCCCGGCGGTTGGCCGCTCGAGCGCCCGCGCGAGCGCCCACGCGGCGAGGACGAGCGCCGGATAAAAGGCCACCTCCGTCATCACGAGGCCCGAATATGCGAGCCCCGGTAGGGCGACCGTGAGCCCCGCCGCAACGAGCGCCCATCCCGGCCGTGCCAGCGAGCGGGCCCAGAGATAGACCGGCACGGCCGTCAGCGACATCACGAGCGCCTGCAGGAGCTTCAGCCAGTGGTAGCCGCGCTCGAGATCCGAGACCGACAGCGGCCCGCCGACGAGCGCGGGAAACACGAGGCCGAAGAACCCGATGTGCTCACCGAGCACCTCGAACCGGCCGGAGGAGTACAGGCTCTGGCCGAGCTCGGCGTAGATGACCTCGTCGGGCATGATCCACGGCGTGTGAATCCCGCGCGCGGCCGCGAAGCGGACGAGCGTCGAGCCGAGGACGATCCCGGCCAGGAGGACTCCCACCGGGCGGCCGCGGATCCAGCTCACGACGGAGCCGGCTCGAACCTGAACGCGAACGCCTTGACCGGGGCGTTGGTCAGGAGATCGAAGGAGCAGAGCCGGTGGCCCCGCGCCGGCTTCACAGGGACGCGCAACGAGAGCCTGTCCCCTGCTTCGAGCTCGAAGCGCCTGTAGGCGCCCTCGTTGAGCAGCAGGCTGATGCTCCGCGGGCCGGGCACTCGCACGTCGATGCGGAACGCCCCGCGGCGGCAGTCGTACGCGAAGATCTTCGCGTGCTCGTCCACGACGCGGTTGTACTGGACGTTCTGTACCCAGGTCGCCATCCGGAAGGGCGGATCGAGGCGCCACAGCGCCAGCCCTGCGTCGGATTCCGCGACTCGCTCTCCGCGCCAGGTGATCGTGCGGGAGGCGACGACGTACGGCCAGGCAAGTCCCTTCCCGTCGGCGGTCACCACGCGGCCGTCCTCATACGGACCCACCGATGGCTGAGGAAGCCCGCCTGGGATCTGCGCGAGCAGCAGGTCGTAGACCGCCTCGATCCGGCGGTTCCAGAACACGCTCTCCCAGACGGAGTTCCAGTAGACGTCGCCGGTGTAGACGTACGCGACCGGCCCGCCAGCACCCTTGTCGATCCAGCGCTTGTCCGCACCGAGCGTCCCCGGTTGGACGAGCGCCGCCTGGCCCGCGACGACGCGGCTCGCCGAGACGGAGATGGCGGCGAACACGAGCACCAGCCCGGCCGGAAGAGCCCATCCGAGCCGGCGCGGCACCAGGAGGAATGCCGCCAGCCCGACCAGGAACAACGCGCTGCCCACCAGCTCGACGCTGACGCTCGGGTAGTGGACGCCGAGGCGGTAGATCGGGATGAGCGTGAACGTGTCGGGCAGCGCCGGCAGGGAGACGAACCGCTTGACCGGAAGCGCGAGCAGCAGGAGCAGCGCGGCCCCTGCGACGGCGGCGGTGGCGAGCCGCGGTCGCGGCAGGCCCCGCTCGATCCAGAGCATTAGCCCGAGGAAGAACAGCGGCGCGAGCCCGAACAGGTTTCGCTCCGCGAGCAGCCCGACGTGGCGCGAGGCGAAGATTCCGACCTCTGCCACGAGCCAGACGGTGATCGCCGAGGCGGTCGCGAGATAGGCACGGACGTTTGGGTCGAGGCTCCGCGCGCGCGCGGCCTCCACGAGCAGGAGCGCGAACGCGCACACCGGCACGACGCCCGTGAAGACGAGCGTGTATTCGGCGTGGTACAGGACGAAGCGCGCCACGTCGCCGAGCTCGTACTGCGTCTCCCCCGCCGCCTGATAGCCGCCGAGCACCTGGCTCAGCGGGCCGCCGTGCCGCAGCCGCCACGCGATCCAGAGGACGGCCAGCGCTGCGGTGCCGGCCGCGAAAGGCCAGAAGCGGCGGATCCGGCGCCAGTCGCGTCCGAGCACGAGGTCTACGGCGAGCGCGGTGAAGAACGCCGGGATCAGCACCGCCGCCTGCAGGCGCGTGAGCGACGCCAGCGCGATCGCGGCGAGCGCGAGCAGTTGCGACCCGACGGTGCCGCGGGCGAGCGCCCGTGCGATCGCCCAGGCGGCCAGCAAGAACGCGGGATAGAACGCGACCTCGGTCATGATCAGCCCCGAGTAGACGAGCCCGGGGATCGCCACCGTCAGCGCCGCGGCGACGAGCGCGCTCGACCGGCCGAGGAACGACCGGCCCCAGAGGTAGACCGGAACCGCTGCGAGCGACATCGTCAGCGCCTGCAGCCCCTTCAGCAGCTCATAGCCGGTCTCGAGGTTCCCGAGCCGGAGGGGCGCGCCCACGAGCGCCGGGGTCACCAGGCTGAAGAACCGCGTCGGCTCGCCGAGCAGGTGGAGGTTCGCGTGCTCCCAGAGGCTGCGGCCCAAAAGCCCGTAGAGGAGCTCGTCGGGCGCTATCCAGGGAGTTGGAATCCGCGCCGCGGCCCACCAACGGAGAGCGGTCGACAGGCCGACGAGCGCCGCGAGGGCGATCCCGGCTCGAAGCGGGGTCAGCCTCGGCACCACGAGAATGATGACCGAAGCTCGCTCCCGCCCGGGCGAATAGAGTTAGCGCCCGTGAGGATCGGGGTCCCGAGCGAGTCGGCCGTCGGCGAGCGGCGCGTCGCGCTCGTTCCGGAGAGTGTCACGCGGCTCGTCCAGGCTGGATTCGAGGTAGTCGTCGAGCCCGGCGCCGGCGCGCAAGCCGCGTTTCCGGACCAGGCGTACGAAGAAGCCGGGGCGACCGTGGGACCGGGTGCGTGGGAGGCCGACGCGACCGTGAAGGTGCAGAAGCCGAGCGCCGAAGAGGCCGCACGGCTCCGTGACGGCCAGGTGCTCGTCGCGTTCCTCCAGCCGCTGACCGATCCCGTAGGCGTGCAGCGCCTCGCCGACCGTGGTGTCGTCGCATTCGCGATGGAGTCGATCCCGCGAATCACCCGCGCGCAGTCGATGGACGCGCTCTCGTCGCAGGCCACGGTCGCGGGGTACAAGGCGGTGCTGCTCGCGGCGGAGCGGCTGCCCAGGTTCTTCCCGATGCTGATGACCGCCGCGGGGACGGTTGCGCCCGCGAAGGTCCTCGTCCTCGGCGCGGGTGTCGCGGGCCTGCAGGCGATCGCGACCGCGCGGCGGTTGGGAGCCGTCGTCTCGGGATTCGACGTCCGCCCCGCCGTCCGCGAGCAGGTCGAGAGCCTCGGCGCGACTTTCCTCGATCTCGGTGTCACCGGAGAAGAGACCGAAGGCGGCTACGCGCGCGAGCTCACAGCCGACGAGCAGGCGAGGCAGCAGGACGAGCTCGCACGCGTGATGGCCGACTACGACGTCGTGATCACGACAGCGCTGGTCCCGGGACGGCCGGCGCCGAAGCTGATCCCAGCGGCCACCGTTGCCGCGATGCGCCCAGGGTCGGTGATCGTCGACCTCGCGTCGGAGGCCGGCGGGAACTGCGAGCTGACCGAGCCGGGCGCCGAGGTCGAGCGGAACGGTGTGACGATCGTCGGGCTGACGAACGTCCCGAGCACGATGCCGTACCACGCCAGCTCCCTCTACGCGCGGAACGTGTCCGCGCTGCTCCAGCACCTCGCCCCCGAGGGCGAGCTGCAGCTCGACTTCGAGGACGAGATCACCGCCGGCGCATGCGTGACCCGCCGGGAAGAGGTCGCGGCGTGAGCCACGGCGCGCTGCTCGTCTTCGAGGTCACGATCCTCGTGCTCGCGATCTTCCTCGGCTTCGAAGTGATCTCGAAGGTGCCGACGCTCCTGCACACCCCGCTGATGTCCGGAACCAACGCGATCCACGGAATCGTGATCGTCGGGGCCATGCTTGTCGCCGGCATTGACCACAAGGACACGCTCACCGTCGTGCTCGGCTTCGTCGCGGTCGTGCTCGCCTCCGCCAACGTCGTCGGCGGCTTCGTCGTCACCGACCGGATGCTCGAGATGTTCAAGACCCGTAAGGCACCGGAGCGCGGCGCGGACGACGCGCCGAAGTGAGCGGCAACCTCACGAACCTGCTCTATCTCGTCACGATCGTGACCTTCATCCTGGCGCTCCGTTTCCTCTCGAATCCGGCCACCGCCCGGCGCGGAAACTGGATCGGCGCGGTCGGGATGCTGATCGCGATCGCGGTCACCTTTGCGCAGAGCGAGGTCGTGAGCTACTGGGAGATCGGGGCCGGGATGCTGATCGGCGGGACATTCGGGGCGGTTGCCGGGCGCCGGGTGAAGATGACCGCGATGCCTCAGATGGTCGCGCTGTTCAACGGCGTGGGCGGCGGGGCGGCGGCGCTCGTTTCCCTGGCGGAGTTCCACAACCGAGCGCCCCTGCCGGGAACTCTCCTCCGTGACATCAGCGCCGCGATCGTGCTTTCAGCGCTCATCGGCAGCATTTCCTTCGCGGGCAGCATGGTCGCCTTCGCGAAGCTGCAGGAGCTGATCCAGGGGCGCCCGATCGTCTACCGCGGACAGCAGGTCGTGAACGGCCTCCTGTTCGCGGGGATCGTCGCCGCGGGCGTCGCGATCGTGGTGGGCGTCGAGAGCCAATTGCTGCTCGCCGCGCTGATTGCAGGCTCGCTCCTCTTCGGCGTCCTCTTCGTCCTGCCGATCGGCGGGGCCGACATGCCGGTCGTCATCTCGCTGCTGAACGCGTTCACCGGGCTCGCTGCGGCCGCGACCGGCTTCGAGCTCGAGAACAACGTCCTGATCGTGAGCGGGATGCTCGTCGGCGCCTCGGGAACGCTGCTGACCGTGCTGATGGGCCGCGCGATGAACCGGTCGATCGCGAATGTGCTCTTCGGCGCCTTCGGCCAGATCCCGGCGGGCGCTCCGGCCGCCGCCGCGGCAGCGGGATCGAACGGCGGCACCGTGCGGTCGGCCAGCGCCGAGGACGTCGCCGTCATGCTCGGGTACGCGCAGAGGGTCGTGATCGTGCCCGGCTACGGGATGGCGGTCGCGCAGGCCCAGCACGACGTCCGCCAGCTCGCTGACCTGCTCGAAGCGCGGGGCGTCGAGGTCAGCTACGCAATTCATCCAGTGGCCGGGCGAATGCCCGGGCACATGAACGTGCTGCTCGCCGAGGCGAACGTTCCGTACCCGCAGTTGAAGGAGATGGACGAGGTCAACCCGGAGTTCCCGCGCACGGATGTCGCACTCGTGATCGGCGCGAACGACGTGACGAATCCGGCTGCTCGGAATTCGCCCAGCAGCCCGATCTACGGCATGCCGATCCTCGACGTCGACCGCGCGGCCCACATCGTCGTGCTGAAACGCGGCATGAGCCCCGGCTTCGCGGGCATCGACAACGAGCTGTACGTCGATCCGAAGACCGTGATGCTCTTCGGCGACGCGAAGGAGTCGGTCGCGAATCTGATCGCGAGCGTCAAGGCGCTCTAGGCCGTGGTTCCGGTCTTCAGCGCCGAGCACGTTCTCGCCGCGGTCCCTCCGAAGCGCGCCCTCGAGGCGGTTCGCGACGCATTCGTGGCCTATGCGCGCGGCGAGTGGACGATGCCTCCCAAGGTCTACGTCCCCGCCTATCCGGCCGGGGACTTCCGTGCGATGCCGGCGCTGGGGGGCGGGCACGCCCTTTTGAAGTGGGTGACGTCGTACCCGGGGAATCCGGCTACGGGCCTGCCGACCGTCATGGGCGTCGTCCTCGTCTCCGACTCGTCGAACGGTGTGCTCCGGGCCGTTCTTGACGCGGCGGCCGTCACCGCTCTGAGGACGGGCGCGGCCGCGGTGCTCGCAGCCGAGACTCTCGGCCGCCGGGACGCGGCGAGCGCCGCCGTGATCGGCGCCGGCGTGAACGGCCGCGCCTGCGCGCGCAGCCTGAAGGCGCTCGGCCGTGACGTCGCGCTCTGGGACGTCGACGGCGAGCGTGCTCGGTCCGTCGCCGCCGACCTCGGCGTCGGCGTCGCCTCGAGCCGGGAGGACGCACTCGGGGCCGACGTGGTCGTCACCGTCACGCCGGGAAAGCAGATCCTGCTGCCCGAGGGCTCGTTGCGCCCCGGCCAGCACGTCAGCCTGATGGGCGCCGACGGCCCAGGCAAGGCCGAGATAGCAGTCGACGAGCTGCGCCGGGTACGCGTCTTCTGCGACGACTGGACGCAGGCGAGCCACAACGGCGACCTCGTCCACGCGGTCGAGGCTGGAGTGCTGGGTCGCGACGACGTCACGGAGCTCGGCGCAGTGCTCGCCGGAAACAGCGCAGGCCGATCCGACGACTCGGAAGTGACCGTGTTCGACTCGACCGGCCTCGCAATCCAGGATCTCGCGATCGCGCTGGCCGCGCTTGAACGTGTCGACGAGCTCGATCTGCCGCAGATCGAGTTCTAGAGGAGCCGCGCCGGGTCAAAGAGCTCGAGCTCCGCGTGGGGCTCGCCGAGTAGCGCCCGCGCCACGAGATCGCCGCATGCAAAGCCGAGTACGTTGCCGTGGCCGGAGTAGCC
>JALZOQ010000169.1 GCA_030913835.1 Actinomycetota bacterium
TGGCCATCCCGGGCGAGCCCGACCTGATGCACCACAAGTTCATCGTTCGCGACGGCGCGAGCGTCTGGGCCGGCTCGACGAACTGGACCGACGACTCGTGGACGCGTGAGGAGAACGTGATCATCACCGTCGACTCGCCGGCCGTCGCCGAGCGCTACGCACTCGACTTCGAGCAGCTGTGGGAGAAGCGGGACGTCAGCAAGAGCGGCAAGGTGCCGACCGAGCCGGTGCACGTCGGCGGTATCCCCGTGCGCACGTGGTTCTCGCCGAAGCGAGGCGAGCAGCTCGCGGCCCGGATCGCGAAGGGGGTCAAGACCGCCCGGCGGCGAATCCGCATCGCCTCGCCGGTGATCAGCTCGGGGCCGATCCTGGGTGCGCTGGCCGAGGTCGCATCGGACGGGCGGGTCGACGTGGCAGGCGTCGTCGACCAGACGCAGATCAACGAGGTACTCCACCAGTGGGATGAGAACGGCAACAACACGTGGAAGGAGCCGGCTCTGCGTGCCGCGCTGACCAGAGCGCCCTTCAGCGGCAAGAACTCGACCCCGTGGGCGCCTGACCGCGTGCACGACTACATGCACGCGAAGGTCACGGTCTGCGACGACACGGTCTTCATCGGCAGCTTCAACCTGTCGCATTCGGGCGAGCTGAACGCCGAGAACGTGCTCGAGCTCGCCCATCCGGAGCTCGCCGAGCAGATGGCCACGTTCATCGACGGGATCCGCGGGCGCTACGAGCCCGTGAAATTGCGCGATTAGAGCGCATGAAGCTCGCCGCCGCGCTTGCCGTCTCGCTCGTCGCGCTCCCCGCCGCAGCTCCGCTGCCGCGACTCGCCGGCTGCCCCGTCTTTCCAGCGACGAACGCCTGGAACCAGCGCGTGGACCGGCTCCCGGTGGCCGCCAACTCCGCGGCGATCGTCAACTCGATCGGCCCGACGAAAGGCATGCACGCCGATTTCGGCTCGGGACTCTGGGAGGGGAAGCGGATCGGGATCCCCTACGACGTCGTCACGAAGAAGACGAAGCGCGTCCGCGTGACGTTCCAGTACGACGACGAGAGCGACCACGTCGGCTATCCGATCCCGCCCGGCGTGCACATCGAGGGCGGGAGCGACCACCACGCGCTGCTCGTCGACCGGACCTCGTGCCGCCTCTACGAGCTCGGCGGCCTGGAGCGTCGTGGGGGGCGGTGGCACGCCTGGGCGGGGGCGACCTGGAGCCTGCGCTCGAACAAGCTCCGGCCGGCCGGGTGGACGTCCGCCGACGCGGCGGGCCTCCCGATCCTGCCCGGGCTTGCGCGCTACGACGAGGTGAAGGCCGGCGCGATCCGGCACGCCCTGCGCTTCACCGTGTCGCGAACCCGGCGGGCCTACGTCTACCCGGCGCGGCATTTCGCGAGCGACCGGACCGATCCGAGTCTCCCGCCGATGGGTCTCCGCCTCCGCCTGCGCGCGGGCTTCGACACGCGCGGCTTTCCGAGACAGTCCCGGATCGTGCTGGAAGCGCTGAAGCGCTACGGGATGATCGTCGCGGACAACGGCGCCGATTGGTACGTGACGGGCGCGCCGAGCCCGGGCTGGTCGAACGACGACCTGCACTCTCTCGGTCGGGTCAAGGGCTCGGACTTCGAGGTCGTGGACACGTCGTCGTTGCCGAAGCCGTCCTAGCCGTGGGAAGTCCACGCAAGAGGCTGGCCCCGCAATCGGACTCCGTTTGCCAAAAAGCTCCTCGCCTTGGGCGCAGTGCGCGTCGGCTGAGTGCGGGCTTCAGGCCAGACTCTGGGTGCGAGGCCAGTCAAGGAGGATCCTAACTCGTTCGGCTCGCCAGTGCGCGTTTCGCGAGTCGTTTCGCTCACCCTCCTCGGCGAGTGACGGCTCGTTCTTGCCGGTGCCAACGGGTTATGGTCCGGGGCCGTAGCCCGAGCCGAGGAAGGTGCCATGGAAGCGTTTACTCGCGAGACGATGAGCGTTGCATTCGAAGGCGGCGGTGTCGAGGTGCGCACCGAGGAGGCCGGAGAGATGACGGTTGGCCTGTTCCGGCTGCCAAGCGGGACTGACATGCGCCCGCTAGTCCACGGGCTGGAGGGCGATCTATGCCAATGCCCGCACTGGGGTTACATGCTGAAAGGGACGGTCCGTATGCACACGCCTGACGGGCCGAAGGACTACAAGGCGGGGCAAGCGTTCTACTGGGCGCCGGGACATGCTCCCGAAGCGCTGGAGGATGTGGAGTATGTCGACTTCTCACCCACCCAGGAGCTGAACGCTGTGCTCGATCACGTCAAGCAGCAAGCGGCAGGTTCCTAACGGACGCAGAGGGGCGAGTTACGTCGCCCGACACCGCCCGTTTCGCCCAGCCCTCCTGATCCGCCCGGAGTTTTCCACAGGCTGTGGAAAACGCGCTAGCCGACGCCGGCGAGCAACGACGTGCGGTTCTCCTTCAGCATCTCGCGGGCAATCACGAGCCGCTGGATCTGGTTCGTGCCCTCGTAGATCTGCGTGATCTTCGCGTCGCGCATCATCCGCTCGACCGGGTACTCGGAGATGTAGCCGTAGCCGCCGAGGATCTGGACTGCGTCGGTCGTGACGTCCATCGCCACGTCGGTGCAGTACAGCTTCGCCATCGCCGAGATCTTGGTCAGCTCGAGGCCGTCCGCGCCCTCGTCGATCAGCTGCCCGCACTTGTAGAGGAGACCCCGCGCCGCCTCGCACTTGGTCTCCATGTCGGCGAGCGTGGCCGCGATCAGCTGGTGCTCTGCGATCGGCTTGCCCATCGTCTCGCGGGTCTTCGCGTACTCGAGCGCGTAGTCGGTCGCGCCCTGCGCCAGCCCGAGCCCTTGCGCACCGATTCCCGGCCGGGAGCGGTCGAGGATGCGCATGGCGATTGCGAAGCCCTCGCCCTCCTCCCCGAGCAGGTTGTCCGCGGGGATGCGGCAATCGTTGAAGAAGATCTCGCCGGTCGTCGAGCCCTTGATCCCCATCTTCGGCTCGATGCGGCCGACTTCAAAGCCAGGCGCCTCGGCCTCGACGAGGAACGCGGAGATGCCCTTGTGCCCGGCCTCGGGGTCGGTCTTCGCGAAGACGACGTACGCGGAGGCGACGCCCGCGTTCGTGATGAAGCGCTTGCCGCCGTTGAGGATCCACTCGCCGCCCTGGCGGCGCGCTGTCGAGCGCATGGCCGCCGAATCGGAGCCGGAGCCCGGTTCGGTCAGCGCATAGGCCCCGAGCCACTCGCCCGACGCGAACTTCGGTAGCCAGCGCTGCTTCTGCTCCTCCGTTCCGGCGAGCTTGACCCCGAGGGAGCCGAGCTCCTGCACGGCAATGATCAGCCCGCTTGTCGCGCACACCTTCGAGAGCTCCTCGATCACCACGAAGGCCAGCAGCGAGCTCTCGCCAATCCCGCCGTACTGCTCGTCGTAGAGGATCCCGAAGAGGTCGTTCTCGCGGAAGATCTCGACCACGTCCCAGGGGAACTCGGCGCTCTTGTCGATCTCAGCCGCACGAGGCCCGATCCGCTCGCGCGAGAGCGTGCGGACGAGGTCGCGAATCTCGCGCTGCTCGTCGGTCAACGGGTCGGCGGGCATTCCGGAAGTCTAGGCATCGTCGCGGTGATGGGAAACGCGTGCGATAAAGCGGCAGACCTTCGCGTTCCTAAGGGGCGCCTGGCGAATGCAGGCGTGCCTGTGCGGCCTTAGGCCGCGGGGGTTTGCTCACCGGCACGTGGTCGAGGTCGTTCAAGGCGTTGAGAAGATTGCGCAGGGCGCCCCCGACGCCGGCATTCGATAACCGGTACTGACCCGCGTTAGGCGGGTCGAGGGCGCCGCCGTCTCGGAGGGCTCGCACGATCTCATACACCGTCGACTCGCCGAAGCCACGAGAGTCCGCAAGTGCTCTGCAGTTCACGCCCGGCACGGACTCGGCCAGCGCTTGCATGACCACGCGCTTGCGATGGCCGCCAAGTAGCCAGTCAGCGAAAGCCTCGAACTCGGGTGGGTTGTTGCCGTACCGGGGCAGCGCCGTCCTTCAAGTGAACTACGATTCAATCGTAATGACCCATCTTAGATTGGTAAACGAGAGTCCAGTTGAGAGGGAATCGTTTGAGCCGCCCTCGTTCGACCTCGGAGTGCAACCTCAGCGACCTGGTGAGCTCACGGAGCCCGTCGCCGTCGCCATCTCCGACGAAAGCCTCAAGAGTGCGAAAGGAACGGCTGCAGCAGCGCGACTACCTCTCGAACTGTGGCTTGTGATCGCGATTGACGCAGAGAGAGCCCTCACGACCGCTACCCTAGAAACCGGTGTAAGTGGCCCCGCCCTCATCGCCGCCTGTGAAGCCGAGGCACTGGCACCCCGTCCGACGGGACTCAATCCGCCCCTGCAGCGTCGGTTAGCCGACTATGCGATGGCGCTGCGGATCGGACACACGAAATTCGCAGTTCCGGAGGCCATCACTAGCCCCGTCATTCTCGCGCCGGCGCACACCACCGCAGCGGGTTGGGCGCGCGCCGCCGCCGACGCGCAGCTTAGAGTCGAGCAGTGGGTCGCTTTTGTCGCGGAGCGGACTTCCCCGGGCCGCGAACTATGGGAAGCGGCCGCCGCGGAGGCCGGCCGACACCTAAGCGAATGGGTCTTGGTTCAGGCAGCGCGCGCGGCGCGGGCAACGAGCACTCGGCCCCAGGCGGCAGCGTAGGGGTCGCCTGCCTTGATGAGTCGCGTTCCATAACGTGCGGGCCCGAGGTCAGCCGCAAGGTCGGCTTCGTGGCGTAGCACATGAAAGAAGTGGGTTCTGAGTGCCGCCGGAGTCGGTCTGGAGTGTGCGTCGCAGGAGGGGAAGGAGCACAACCCGGCGTACCTGACGGCAGCTGAAGCCGCGACGTCGCGGAATTCCCCCGGAACCTCGAACCGTCCCTCTTCGCTTCCACCGCCCCCGGCGCTGAGTGGATTGTGAGCGACCTTTCGGAAATGGAGC
>JALZOQ010000188.1 GCA_030913835.1 Actinomycetota bacterium
CCGGCTTCGACCAGGCGCGCGGCGACACGATCGTCACGATCGACGCAGACCTCCAGGACGACCCCGCCGAGCTGCCGCGGCTGCTTGCGAAGCTCGAGGAAGGCTTCGACCTCGTCTCCGGCTGGAAGACGCGCCGCCGCGACCCCTGGTCCCGCCGCATCCTCTCCAGAATCTTCAATGCCGTGACGAGCTGGATGTCGGGCGTGCGCATGCACGACCTGAACAGCGGGCTGAAGGCGTATCGCGCCGAGGTCGCCCACGGCCTGCGGCTCTACGGCGAGCTCCATCGCTTCATCCCGGTGCTCGCGCACCACCGCGGCTACCGGATCGCCGAGCTGCCGGTGAACCACAGGCCGCGGGAGCACGGACGCTCGCGCTACGGGCTCGAGCGCTACCTGCGCGGCTTCCTCGACCTCTTGACCGTGTCGTTCATCGGGCGCTACCGCCAGCGTCCGCTTCACCTCTTCGGCGGCCTCGGGCTGCTGCTCGGCCTCCTCGGGACGGCGATCCTCGTCTACCTCACGGTCGTGAAGGCACTCGGGCACGCGATCGGCAATCGGCCGCTGCTCACGCTCGGCGTGCTCCTCGTCGTCGTGGGGATGCAGTTCTTCTCGCTCGGACTGATCAGCGAGATGATCACGAGCCACCACGAGGAGCGCGCTGCGGAGCGCGAGCGCGCCGAGCTGCACATCGACGAGATCCTCGGTTAAAGCCTCCTTGCGGGTCCTCTACTTCGGGACGTATCAGCGGGACTATCCGCGGAACACGCTCGCGATCCGCTGTCTACGCCGAGCGGGTGTCGAGGTCGAGGAGCGGCACCTCACCGTCTGGCGCGGCCGCCAGAACTGGTCGGCGAGCATGTGGACCGGAGCGAAGGTCGCGCTCTCAGAACTCGCTCTCCTGCGGCCGGCCCGGCGGTTCGACGCGCTCATCGTGGGCTACCCAGGCCATTTCGACCTGCCGGCGGCCAAGGTCGCGGCCCTCGGCAGGCCGATCGTCTTCAACCCGCTCGTGTCTCTGGAGGACACGCTGGTGGAGGACCGCGCGCGCTTTCGGCGCGGCTCGATGTCCGCTCGCATGCTGGGCGGCATCGACCGCAAGGCCTTCCGGCTCGCCGACCTCGTGGTCGCCGACACGAACGCCCACGCGGACTTCTTCGTCGCGCACGCAAGCATTCCGCGCTCGAAGGTGGAGGTTTGCCTCGTCGGCGCCGACGAGGGCATTTTCCGGCCGGGCTGGTCGCGGCCGACGCGCTTCACCGCGCTCTTCGTGGGGAAGCTCATCCCCCTGCACGGGGTCGAGACGATCCTGGCCGCGGCCAGGCTCGCGCCGGAGATCCCCTTCCGGATCGTGGGCAGCGGCCAACTCGACTCGGCCCTGGCCGACCGGCCGGCAAACGTCGAATGGGTCGACTGGGTCGAGTACGAGGACCTCGCTGCCGAGTACGGCGCCGCGGGCTGCGCGCTGGGAATCTTCGGGACGTCGGAGAAAGCCGCGCGCGTCATCCCCAACAAGGTCTTCCAGGCGCTCGCCTGTGGAACACCCCTCGTCACGGCCGACACGCCGGCGGCGCGCGAACTGCTCGTCGACGGCGAGAGCGCGCTGCTCGTGCCGCCCGGCGACCCGGAGGCTCTCGCGGCCGCGGTTCGGCGGATCGGCGACGACGCAGCGCTCGCCGAGCATCTGAGCGGCGGCGGGCTCTACACGTTCCAGCAGCGCGCCAGCGAGGAGGCGCTGGCCCCGCGCTGGCTGGCCGTGCTCGAGCGGGCGGTGAACGGGACGCGGTGAGCGCGCACGAGTGGGGGACGGCGCCTGACTTCGTCGGGCCGCGCCACGAGTTCCGCGAATCGCTCTTGCTGGCACTGCTGCTGGAAGCGTCACCCGGCCACGCGCTGCTCAACGTCGGCGCGGGACAAGGCAGCTTCTCGCGCCTGCTCGCGGCGCGGAGCTTCGGCGTCACGAGCGTCGAGGACTCGCCGGCAGCGGTGGAGGTCCTCCGCGAGCGGGTCGGCGGCGACGTCGTCCAAGCGGACGCGGCGGCACTTCCGTTCCCGGACGGAAGCTTCGACGCGGTCGTCCTCGGCGAGGTGCTCGAGCATCTCCGAGACGACGCCGGCGCGCTCCGAGAAGCCCGCCGCGTCCTGCGCCCCGGGGGTGTGGTCGCGGTGTCGGTGCCGCGCAACCCGGCCTGGTATCGAGGCAGCGACCGCTGGGCCGGCCACGTGCGGCGTTACACGCGCGAGGCGTTGCTCGCCGCATTCCGCGCTGCGGAGCTCGACGTCGAGCGCTGCACGGCGTGGGGCTTCCCGGTCTCCGCCCTCTACCATCGCACCGTCTATGAGCGACACCTCGACCGGCGCGGAGCCGCGCCTCCAACGGGGCGGCAGCGGCCGGCGCTGGCCGTTCTCCGCGCGCTTCTCCAGGTCGACCGGCTCTTCCTCGGTCGTGAGCGCGGGGCGCTCGGCTACCTCGTCCTGGCCCGCCGCCACTAGCCTCCTCTGGACTGCGATCGCGGCTTACGCGGCGGGATTCGCCGCGCTGTCGATGCTCCGGCACCGCGCATTCGAGACCGGCCGCTTCGACCTCGGGAACATGGTTCAGGCGGTCTGGGCGACGGCACACGGGCATCCACTCGCGGTCACCGATCTGCACGGCGAGCAGTTCACGCGGCTCGGCGCGCACGTCGATCCGATCCTCGTCCTCCTCGCGCCGCTCTGGTGGCTATGGCCGAGCCCGGATCTGTTGCTGACTGTTCAGGCCGTGGCCGTCGCGCTGGGTGCGGTCCCGGTTTACCGGCTCTCGCGCAAGCACCTCGGTGACGACCGCGCAGCCCTCGGCTTCGCGCTCGCGTACCTCCTGCTCCCGGCGGTGCAGTGGCTGACGCTGAACGAGTTTCACCCCGTCGCGCTCGCCTGCCCGCTGCTGCTCTGGGCGTTCTGGTTCCTCGACGAGGACCGGCTCGTGTCCTTCACAGCCTGCGCGGTGCTCGCGGCGGCGACCAAGGAAGAGATCCCGCTCGTGCTCGCCGGCTTCGGGCTCTGGTACGCACTCAGTCGCGGCCGACGGGTTGCGGGCGCTGCGATCGCGGTGGCCGGCCTCGCGTGGACCGTGGTGGCCGTGAAGGTGGTGATCCCGCACTTCAACGACGGCGCGGAATCGAGCTTCTACTCGCGCTACAGCGAGATCGGCGGGTCGCCGGGCGGGGTGCTCAGGACCGCGGTCAACGATCCGGGAGCGCTCCTTTCGACGGCCTTCGACCACGGCGGGGTGCACTACCTCCTGCACCTCATGCTCCCGCTGGCCGGGTTGTTCCTGCTCGCTCCGGTGGCTGCCGCCGCCGCGCTTCCCGAGCTCGCGATCAACCTGCTCTCCGCCACGGGTACCCAGCGATCGATCCATTTCCACTACACCGCCGGCGTGATCCCGCCGCTCGTCGTCGCCTCGGTCCTCGGCGCCGGGCGACTCGTGCGTCGCCGCCCACACGCCGCCGTTCCAGTCGCGATGGCGATGGTCGTCTTTGCCCTCGCCGCGAACTACCGCCTCGGCGCCATTCCGCTCTGGCGCGCCTTCCCGGGCGGCGAGGACTACCAGGCCAAGGCGGCCTCGGTGTCGAGGCACGACGAGATCGCGGCGCGTGCGCTGCGCCTGATCCCGCCCGACGTGCCGGTGGCGGCGACGAACTCGCTCGGGGCGCACCTGTCGGCGCGCCGGCGCGTGCTCAGCTTCCCCTTCGTCCAGGACGCGACCTGGATCGCAGTCGACGAGACGCGGCCGAGCCACGGAGACCGGATCCTGCCGACCCCGGTGCGGCTCGGCGCGCTGCGGCGCGATCCGTCCTGGCGCCTCGTCTTCGAGCAAGACGGCGTGCTCGTCTTCAGGCGCGTGAACTAGATCGGCACGGCCTGGCGCAACAGATACGCCGTCAGCCCGAGCGCGAGCCACTGCGCGGTGCGATCGTCCTCCGCGGCGGCGAGCGGAACTGTCCAGACCACGTACCAGGCGGCCAAGTACGGGATGGCGAGCAGGAGCAGCGCCGCGGCCAGACCGAGACGCGCCCGGCCACGCCAGGCCTCACGCGCGAGCCACAGATAGGCCAGGACGAACGCCGTGGCGAAGAGCGAGATCGCGAGCCAGCTCGGGACCCCGAGCTCGCCGAGCCGGTGCGGCAGCGCGAACCGCGTCTCCTTGTTCGCGTTCCTCGCCAGCGGGCCGAAGGCACCGACCCACGCAAGGCCGTACCGCCAGGTCGCGAGCGCCCCGACCGCGAGCGCCGTCAGCGCGAAGCCGAGCAGCGGAAACCCACGGCCGGCTCGGCGCGCCTCGAGCCAGCGCAGGGGCAGGAAGGCGAGCGGGATCCACTTGACGAGCACGGCGAGGGCCCACGCCGCTCCTGCAAGCTGGCGCCGGCCCGTGGCGGCGAGAGCGAGCGCGGCAAGCACCAGCGCCGCCATCCACGCATCGTTGTGGCCTCCGCCGGCGAAGTGGAGCGCGATCAACGGGTTCCAGCCGACGAACGCCGCGGCAAACGCGGGCCTGGGCGAGAGCCGCGCCGCGAGCCAGGCGCTGAGCAGGACGAAGAGGGCGGCGAGCGACTTGTAGATCCAGGCCGCAGCGGCGTGCGAGCGACCCGCCGCGAGGCCAAGCGGCTCGGACGCAAGGATGAACGCAGGCCCGTAGACCGAGCTCGTGTCGCGCCAGCCGGCGCCGACCCACGGATAAGCCGCTTCCTCCACGAAGTCGTCGGGGTTGTCGCGATACGGGTTGCCGCCCTCGACCGCGGCGATGCGCCCGTAGTCCCAGTACGTATACGCGTCGCTCGAGAGCAGCAGCGGCCCTGCTAGGGGCGCCAGCTGGATCGCGGCGGCCACGACTCCGACGACGGCGAGCCGCGCGCCGCGGGTCGAGAGGAACCGGAGCCCCAGCGCGTACGCGACGAAGGCGCCGATGGAGCAGCCGAGGTAGAGCCAGGCCCACGTCCGGTCACCAATCAGCGCGCCCGCGTGGCCCGGAGTAAGTGGCGAGTCGTCCGGCCACGCCGCGGCGACGCACGCCGCGACGAGCGCGAGCACGGCGACCCCGCACGCGAGCGCACCGCGGTTCCGGCCGGACACTAGGGCGTGGGCGGTGGAGGCGGTGAGGTCGTCGTCGGAGGCTCGGTCGGGGGAGGCGGCGGTTCGGTCGGAG
>JALZOQ010000196.1 GCA_030913835.1 Actinomycetota bacterium
CGATGGACCGTGGTCGCCCGTGGGATCGGGCCTGCGGCTGCAGCGCTGCAACGGCGGCGGCGGTGGTGCGCCACCCGCACCCGAGGCGGCCGAAGGCGAAGCCGCCGACCCTCTCGGCGGCCCGGTCGTTCCTGCCGACGCGATCCCGACCCCGCCCAGCGAAACCGAGCGCCGGGCAGCCGAAGTTGAATCTGCGATCGCGAACATGTGGGGCGTCGTCAACTCGATCGACGTCGTGGGTGCAGAGGTCGAGTTCCACTTCTACACAAGTCAGGGCGCGGTCACCATGGTCTCCTGGCGGCGCAGCCAACCGGGAACCGGGGCCGGCGAGACAATCGACGGGGAGAGGTTCGCCGCGAGACTGCGGAGCTGGTTGCCGGACTACCTCGGAACGTCGACTCGCTACGTGAGCATCGCTCTCCGGCGGACCCGAACGGCGTGGGAGATGCAGCGTTGGGACACCCAACCGCCTGCCGGCGCGCCTGCACGCCCGCCGGAGGGTCGCGACCTTCCCACGGCTCGCATCGGATACAGCGTCGATACCTACGGGGCCGCGACCCAAGTAACCGGCGAGCTCATCCCGCTGCTTCGCTGCCCCATCGGAGCCACGGCCACGTTCGAAGGCACCGTCGACCTCGTCGACGAGCGGATCACCGCGTGGCACCCGGGCCAATACACCGCGACCGAAGGCAGGCAGCGCGGGGTGACGGTCGGCCCGCAGCCCCACTTCGATTCGGAGGTTACGAACGCGGTCCTGCCCTTCACGCGCGGCCTTGGCCAGCGAACGGTTCGCGTACGCCTGCAAGGTCGTCATTCCGTGGGGACGCCGACCGCGCGCTGGACGGTCGTGGACGCCGGGGTCGTCCGCCCGCCCGGGCCGGCGGGCCCGGACGAGGCGGACCAGATCGTCTCCGACTACCACCGCATGCACGCGGAGATCATCCGTCGCTGGGGGGAGGGCGTCCGCGACGCAGGGATCATGGTCGCCGGGTTCGCGGCCGAGCAGATCATCCTCTGGATCGTCGGGGGCTGGATCATCCGAGGCCTCGGCGCCGTCTTCGGAGCAGTCGCGCCGACGCTCGCGCGGGGGCTGACTCGCGCAGGCGCAGGGTTCCTCGAGTCGCTATGGCCGCGGATAGCGCAGGCCGACCGGGCCGCGCTCGCGCGCCTGATGGCCCGCGTCGACACCGCGGGCCTCAATGCGCTTACGAGCGCCGAGCGAGCCGAGCTGAACGCGCTCCTCCGCCGGCTCGAGTCGATCCTCGGCACGCCGCTCACGACGGCCCAGAAGGATGCTGCCCGGGAAATCGCACGTAGGCGGCTGTACGAGTCGCTCAACCCGCAGGTTGCGGCCACGCTGCGACGGGCGAGCGGCGCCCGATATGACGTGCACCATCTTCTTCCGCTCGAGTACGCGCAGCTGTTCGCCGAGATGGACATCAACGCGATAGCGAACACGGCCGCTTTGAATCCCGCCGTGCACACGAGCGTCGGGCGGATCTGGACCGCGTTCCGTACCGCCGGCGCGCGCAACTCTGCGATCGTGACGCGTGGGAACGTCGAGGAGGTGGCCGCCATCGTCAACCGCCAATACAGCCAGTGGTACAACGTCGCTCCGACGAGCGCGAACCTCGCCACCGAGGTCGCCGCCGCGGAGACGGCGGCGCGCGGGGAGCTCGCAACGTTGTTCTCCAGGCTGGGAGTTTCTCTGTGAGTTTGCCCGGCTTCGATGAGTTGGTGGAAACCTGCCGCGCCTGTTCGCTCCCGGTCGACCTGCGCCCTCCGCTCGCAGCGACGCCGCCCAACGTCTTCGGACACTTGCTGGATCCGCAGCTCGCCGAAGTCCTCCACCGCGCGAATGGCGGGTTCGTGGGCTTCGTCGGGATGGACGGCGTCGGCGGCGACACGGACATTTCGACCTTCAACGAGGATATGCGCGCCGGTACCGACGATCCGCCGCGGTCGTTCGTCGTCTACGCGCAGATCTCGGGCGAGGCCAATTACCTGGCAACTCTCCCGGACCTCGCGGAATCGGACGGCGTCCAGCCGGTCGGCCTCCTGAACCTCCACGAGGGCTCGAAACTCTTTCCGCTCGCCTCGAGCGTCGACGCCGCCTTCGGCACCCTCGCGCGCAGATTGGGACAGGTCGCCGGACGCTTCGCGACGCCGGACCAAGCGGCAGGAGCGCTGAAGGTCCCCTGGGGAGCAGCCGAGCCCGCCGCGCGCGACCGGCGACTAGTTGAGCGAATCACCGCAGGCGACTTCGACGCATTCCGGCGCGACCAGCCTGACGTCGCGGAGTGGATCGAGATGACTCTCGCCGCCACGCGCGCCTGAGCGGAAACCTACGATGTCGCCGATGCGCGCCGTCGCGCTCGATGCCGCCGGGCTCCCGGCGCTGGTCGACATGCCCGAGCCGGACGGCGCCGGCCTCCTCGTGCGCGTCCGCGCCTGCGGGCTCTGCGGCTCCGACGTGGAGAAGCTCGGCCGCGCGCCCGCGGGAACCGTGCTCGGGCACGAGATCGCCGGGGAGCTCGAGAACGGCGACCGGGTCACCGTTGTGGCCCATGTCCCCTGCGGGACGTGCGAGCGCTGCCTCGCGGGTCACCAGTCGACTTGCGGCGAGTTTCGCGCCAGCCGCATCGAGCCCGGCGGGTTCGCGGAGCTACTGCGCGCCTCGCATTGTGTGCCCGTGCCTGTTCAGCTCGACGAGCTCGCGACGGTGTACGTGGAGCCGCTCGCCTGCGTCCTCCGCGCTGTGGAGCAGGTGCCGAGGGGAACGGTGCTGGTTGTGGGGTGCGGCTCGGTTGGGCTGCTCTTCGTCCAGGTGCTGCTCCGACGCTGCGACGAGGTCGTCGTGGTGGACCCGCGCGCTGATCGGGTGGCTCGCGCGCTCGAGGTCGGAGCGACGGAGGCTCGGGATCCGGTTGCCGCCGCGGTGCTGACCGCGCCCGCAGGACTGAACGATGCCCTAGCACGACTCGAGCCGGGCGGGACGCTCGTCGTCTTCGCTGCGCCGCCCGACCCGGTGCCAGCAACGCTCGACGCGATTTACCGGAAGGAGCTGAGGGTCGTCGGGTCGCGGTCGGCCACCCCGGCCTACTTCCGCGACGCGATCGGCCTGCTGCCCTGGCTCGAGCTGCCGCCCGCGACGTCGTTGCCGCTCGATCGATTCGCCGAGGGGCTCGACCTCTATCGCAGCGGTAAAGCCCTGAAGGTGGTCTTCAAGCCCTGAAGGCACTGCTCTACTACGGGCCCGGCGACCTACGCCTGGAGGATGTGCCTCGTCCTGAGCCTGGGCCGGGCGACGTCCTCGTGCAGGTCGAGGTCGCGCTCACCGACAGCACCGACGCGAAGACGTTCCAGCGGGGCCACCCGCTTCTCCTGGACGAGATTCCGAGCCCGTTCGGACACGAGTTCTGCGGCGTGGACGTTGCGAGTGGCCGGCGCGTCGTGGCCGCCAACTCGGCGGCGGACGAGCGTCCCCTGACCGAGCTCGAACTGCTGAACGGTGCGTACGCGGAGTACCTCCTCGTGCCCGAGCGGATCGCCCGGGTCAACCTGCTGCCCGTTCCCGACACGCTCCCGCCGGAGGTGGCCGCGCTGGTGGAGCCGCTCGCATGCTGCCTCTACGGAGTCGAGCGCGCGGAGCTCGAGCCCAGTCAGACCGTCGCGATTCTCGGCGCCGGGCCGATCGGCCTGATGCTCTCGGCGTGCGTTTCGGATGCCGGCGGGACACCCGTCATCGTCGGCGGCCGGGCAGAACGGCGCGAGCTGGCACCCGCTTTCGGCGGCCGGCCGGGCGAC
>JALZOQ010000198.1 GCA_030913835.1 Actinomycetota bacterium
GCGCAGGAGCAGCTCGTCCACGCGGAGGTCCTCCGGGAACCGGTAGCTCGAGAGCGTCGCTCGGGATTGATTCGACTGCATCAGGGAGCCCGCCGAGTATGAACGGGCCGTCACGGCTCGGGCGCCTAGACTCCGCCCGTGGCGATTCCCGAGCTCCTCGAGGCGCTGCTACGGGCGCGCGGACCCTCCGGGTACGAGGCCGAAGCCTCACGCGTGTGGCGCGACGCTGCGGCGGCCTACGGCGACGTGACGACCGACGTGCTCGGCTCGTCCTACGTCCGAGTGCCCGGCGGCGACGGGCCGACGCTCGCCGTCCTCGGGCACATCGACGAGATCGGGCTGATCGTGACGCACATCGACGAGAAGGGCTTCCTTGCGGTTCGGCGCATCGGAGGATTCAGCGCGGAGGTCGTCGTCGGCCAGCGGGTGACGCTCATGACGCGTTTAGGCGAGCTTCGCGGGGTCGTCGCGCGTCGGAAGGCGAAGGCGCTCGGTGACGAGAAGCCGAGCGTCGTTGACATCGACGACGTCGACCTCGACATCGGCGCGCGCGACGCCGACGAGGCGCGCTCCCTCGTCAGCCCGGGCGACCCGATGGTGCTCGACGGCGACCCGTTCGAGCTGCCGAACCGGCGGATCGTCTCGCGCGCGCTCGACAACCGGGTCGGCTCGTACGTCGCGCTCGAGGTCGCGCGCCTCGTGACGGAGGCCGGCTCGCCGCCCGGCGACGTGGTGGCGGGTGCGCTCACTCAGGAGGAGATCGGCGGGTTCGCGGCGCGTGCCGGGATGACGGGACTCCGCCCCGACGTGGCGATCGTCTTCGACGTGACGGCGACGAACGACGTCCCAGGAGCGGATCCTCGCGAGGACGGCGAGCATCCCCTCGGCAGCGGGGCGGTCATCCTGCGCGGCCCGACGATGAATCCACGCGTCGTCGACCTCTTGGTCGAGGCGGCGGAGCAGGAGGGCATCCCGTACACCATCGAGGTCGCAGCGCGCGTGAGCCAGACCGACGCCGACGAGATCCACAACGCCAACGCGGGCATCGCGACGGCGCTCGTCTCGATCCCGCTGCGCCACATGCACTCACCGATCGAGATGGCGCAGCTGGACGACGTTGAGGCCTGCGCGCGCCTCACCGCGGCGTTTGCACGCAAGCTCGGGCCTGACTCGACCTTCGATCGCTAGCCTGGGCGCGTGGCTCGCTCCGTCATCGTTTCCGCCGTTCGCACCCCGTTCGGGAAGCTCGGCGGCGCCCTGGCGAAGTACGAGGCGACCGAGCTCGGCGCGCACGCGATTCGCGCGGGGCTCGAGCGTGCGGGTCTGGAGCCCGGCGAGGTCGAGTACGTGATCATGGGCCAGGTGCTCCAGGCGGGCGCCGGCCAGGCGCCGGCGCGGCAGGCGGCGATCGGCGGCGGGATCCCGAAGGAGATCGGGGCCGACACGATCAACAAGGTGTGCGCGTCCTCGATCCGCGCGGTCGAGATCGCCGACCAGATGATCCGCGCCGGCGACCACGACGTCGTCGTGACGGGTGGGATGGAGTCGATGTCGAATGCTCCGTACCTGCTCAAGAAGGCCCGCTTCGGCTACCGGCTCGGCAACGGAGAGCTGATCGACTCGATGGTCTTCGACGGCCTGACGTCCTCCTTCGACCAGAAGCACATGGTCGAGCAGGCGTCGTTCGTGTCCCGCGAGCTCGGCATCTCGCGCGAGGATCAGGATCGCTGGGCGCTCCGCTCGCACGAGCGGGCGATCGCGGCGATCGACGAGGGCAAGTTCGCCGACGAGATCGCACCGGTCGGCGATTTCGCGGTCGACGAAGGGCCGCGCCGCGACACGTCTTACGAGAAGCTCTCGTCGCTGACGCCGGTGTTCGACCCCGAGGGGACGACGACCGCGGGGAACGCCCCCGGCGTGAACGACGGTGCGGGCTGCGTGATCGTGACGAGCGAGGAGTTCGCGAAACGGCGTGGGCTGACCGTCCTCGCGACCATCGTCGCCCAGGGCTACGTCGCGGACGATTTCGCCTACCTCGCGCGGACGCCCGCCAAAGCGGGCAAGATCGCGCTCGCCAAGGCCGGGAAGTCGATCGACGACGTCGAGCGAGTCGAGCTGAACGAGGCGTTTTCGTCGGTCGTCCTGAACTCGGCGGAGATGCTCGGCGTCGATCCCGAGAAGGTCAACGTCAACGGCGGGGCCGTTGCGCTCGGGCATCCGATCGGCGCGTCCGGGTCGCGCATCCTCTCGACGATGATCCACGAGCTGCGCCGCAACGGCGGTGGGCTCGGGCTGGCCGCTATCTGTTCAGGCGGTGGGCAGGGGGACGCCCTGCTCGTCGAGGTGTAGCTACTCCGGCAGGACGACGATCGGCGTGGCCTTGCCCCCTCCTTCCGGTGCCAGGCTCGCCGCGCGGGACGTGACAACCTCCGCGCCCCGCAGGACTTCCCGCAGCCTCGGGACGATCACCGCCGTCGCGCGCTCGAAAGCCGCGGCATCGTCCGTCTCGAGCAGCAGCTCGAATCGCGCGGGCTCGTGCTGGACGAGCCGCGAGCGCACGATCGCGTCCGACGCCAGAATCGCCGCGCCGACCGCGGCCTCGTGCACGAGCGTCCCGTCGGGCAGGTGGATGATGCGTGCGACCCGGCCATCCAGCTCCTCGATCAGCGCGGAGGTCCGGCCGCACGGGCACTGGCCCGCACGGAGCGCTGCAAGATCGCCGAGCCGGTAGTTCAGCAGGACGGTGGCCCGGTTGACGAGGTTCGAGATCACGATCTCGCCAACCTCGCCCTCGGCCGCCAGACGGCCGTCGGGGCGCCTGGTGCTCACGTGGCACAGATCCACATGGAGGTGGTAGCCATCGCGGTGCTCGCACGTGAAGCCGATCTTCAAGCTCTCGGCCGCGCTGTAATGCGCGACGACGGGGATGCCGAACCGCTGCTCGATCAAGGCGCGTCCCTGGGGTTCCATCCGCTCCGCGCCGTAGTGAACGACAGCGGGATGGTGCGGAAGTTCGACGCCGCGGACGGCCAGCGCGCGGAACACCGCCTCGAGGTGCGCGCCGTACCCCTCGATCACCGCGGGACGGACGCGTCCGATCTCCTCGACGACCGCATCCGGGTCCGCCTCCACGGACAGGTAGTGCCGCCGAGGGCGAAGCGGCCGGAAGCTCGCCCCGGCATAGAAAGAGTGGATCTTGCTGGGCGTCGAGCCGGTTCGGGTGATCAGAAGGATCCGGTACCGAGTGCGGCGGCCGACGAACGCGCGGTCGACCGCCCGCTCCCGCTCGCCGTACGCGACGTTCGCGAGCAGCGAGCGACGGTCGTGCCACACGTCCATCGCGAGCCCGGTCGACCCCCACGTGCGCAGGCAAACCGCGCCGGCTTCGCGCTCCGACCGGAATCGCTCGGGCGCAGCCAGGACCGCCTCCTTGCTCAGCAGCGGCAGCTCGAGGAGGTCGTCCGCGGTCCGGATGTCCCTCGGGTCGATGTCACGCTCGCAGAACAGATCGCGGTAGTAGGGGACGGTCGCTGCGGCGTGCGCAACGGTCGCGCGGACCCGTTCGTCCCGCAAGTTGTCGACGCGCTCCGGTGGGAGGAACGGAACCCTTGTCTGCCCGGGCAGCTCGCGGAGGATCGTCCACATTCCCGCGGCTCGCCGGATCACCGGCTAGCCGTCGTTTTGCTCTGCCGCCGTCGGCCCACCGGCTCACGTTAGCCTGGCTGCCATGAGCTTCGAGCACGTGCTCGTCGTCGGCGCCGGCCAGATGGGCGGCGGGATCGCGCAGGTCGTCGCGGACTCGGGCAGACGCGTGTCGCTCTACGACGCCGCGCCCGGGGCGGTCGACCGGGGGATCGCAGCGATGCGGAAGAGCCTCGAGCGGCTGGCGGAGAAGGGCGGCGGCGATCCCGACGAAGTGCTCGAGCGTGTCGAGCCGGTCGAAGATCTCGTTCCCGCCGATCTGATGATCGAGGCCGTCGTGGAGGACGCCGGCGTGAAGGAAGACGTCTTCCGGCGCGCCGATTCGACGCTTCCGCCGCACGCGATTCTCGCGTCGAACACCTCCTCGATCCCGATCACGTCGCTCGCTGCGGCGACCAATCGCCCCGCCAAGGTGATCGGGATGCACTTCTTCAACCCGGTGCCCGTGCTGAAGCTGGTCGAGGTCGTCCGCGGCCGCGAGACTTCAGGCGAGACCGCTGCGGCGATCACCCGGCTCGCGGAGGACCTCGGGAAGACGCCGGCTGTGGCGAACGACTCGCCCGGCTTCGTCTCGAACCGGATTCTGATGCC
This sequence comes from Actinomycetota bacterium, assembly GCA_030913835.1. Taxonomy (GTDB): domain Bacteria; phylum Actinomycetota; class Thermoleophilia; order Gaiellales; family Gaiellaceae; genus UBA5186. Next base: position 4,294 of record JALZOQ010000198.1, read on the forward strand.
GTTCATCAACGAGGCGGTCTGGGCGTTGCACGACGGAGTCGCCGAGGCCGAGGCAATCGACACGATCGCCAGGCTCGGGTTCGCCCACCCGCTCGGCCCGCTCGCGCTCGCCGACCTGATCGGGCTCGACACGTGCGTCGCGATCATGGAAGTGCTTCATCTGGGTCTTGGCGACGCCCGCTACGCCCCGTGCCCGCTCCTGCGCGAGCACGTCGACGCTGGTCGGCTCGGACGGAAGACTGGTGGAGGTTTCTACAAGTACGAGTGAGTCAAATCCCCTGAACGGGGTAGGCCTAAGCCTCTAAAGGGCTAGGCCCGACCTGCCGACACTCCCCCAAAGAAGCAAGAAGGGAGTTTGCCGGAGATGCGCTTGCTGCTCGTCGATGACGATGCTGGATTCAGATCGCTGCTCCGGGCGACCTTCGAGGTTCTCGACATCGACGTCGAAGAGGCCGAGAACTCGGCGGAGGCGCTGAGCGCGATCCGGGGTCGCGCGCCCGACGTCGTCGTCCTCGACGTGCAGATGCCGGGCCAGAGCGGACTCGAACTGTGCCGTGCGCTCAAGGACGATCCGCGCCCGCGGGAGATTGGGATCGTGCTGCTCACGGGCTCGGAGGGCGGAAGTTCCAGCGCGGCGATCGAGGCCGGAGCGGACGCGTTCCTGCTCAAGCCGTTCAGCCCGCTCGAGCTGCTCGCGATCGTCGAGCGGCTCGCCGGTGGCCTGAATGCCATGCCGTTCCGCAGCCAGAAGGCGCGCGGCGACGAGGAGCAGTTGCTGCTCTACGCGCGCGATCTTCGCCACCTGCTCGAGATCGAGCGGGGGCAGCGGCTCCTCCTGGAGAGCGCTTACCACGACACCGTCGCTGCCCTGGCGAGCGCGCTCGAGTCGAAGGACACCGGCACGGGGGCCCACTCGCAGCGAGTGCAGCGTTATGCCCTCGAACTCGAGCGCACGCTCGGCGCGTCGTCCGCCGGCGAGCGCGGCATCGAGTACGGCTACCTGCTCCACGACGTGGGCAAGATCGGGATCCCCGACCAGATCCTCCAGAAGCCCGGCCCGCTCACGCCGGCCGAGCGCCGCCTCATGCAGACGCACACCGTGCTCGGCGAGCAGATGCTCGGCGGCGTCGCGTTCTTCGAGGGCGAGGCGCTCAGGGTCGTCCGCTCGCACCACGAGCGCTGGGACGGTAAGGGATATCCGGACGGAATCGCGGGCGAGGAAATCCCGCTGTGCGCGCGCATCTTCGCGGTCGCGGACACGCTCGACGCGATGACGAGCGATCGGCCCTACCGCGCGGCGCTCGACTGGAGCATGGCGGAACAGGAGATCACCGAGCTCGCCGGGAAGCAGTTCGATCCGGACGTCGTCGATGCCTTCCGCACCAGCTCGCCGCGGCTGCAGGACGTTCGCGCCGAGTTCGCGACGGCTTAGCCCTCCTAGACCACCGGCGTGGTTCGCAGCGGCGGAGCCTCAGGCACGGGCACCTGGTGCCAGAGGACGATCTTCCCGCCGCGCACGCGGACGACTGCGCGCGCCTTGGCCCCCGGCGCGTCGCAGCGACTCGTCTCCCGGTCGCCGAGGACGAACGTCGCCGTCACGGTGTCCGCGCGCGAGACGATCCGGACGATCCGCCCCGAGCACGGCAGCCCGGCGTTCCACGCGACCGCATCTGCGCGGCTGCGGAAGCGTTGCTCGGCGCCGCCCTGGATGATCCGCGCGTTCGGCGCAAACAGATCGGCCGCGCCTTCGTTGTCGCCGGCGTTGAGGGTGGAGCTCCAGGCGCGAACGACGCTCTCGGGTGAGCTCTCCCCGCCGCCGCAGCCGGCGCCAACGAGCGCCAAACAGACCCCGATGCCGAGCAGGAAGCGCACCCGCTCGCGACTATAGTTGCCGCCTGATGGACTTCGAGCTCAGCCCGGACCAGCGCGAGATCCAGGCGCTCGCGCGGGACTTCGCGAACGAGCAGATCGAGCCGAACGCGGCGGAGTGGGACCGCGAGCACCGCTTCCCGAAAGAGATCTTCGAGCAGCTCGCCGGGCTCGGCCTGATGGGAGTGTGCATTCCCGAGGAGTACGGAGGCGCAGGCGCGGACTTCCTTTCGTACATCCTCGTCCTCGAGCAGCTCTCGCGCGGCGACGCCGGCGTCGGCGTGACCGTCGCCGTCCACACGAGTGCGGTGACCCTCCCGATCCTCGGCTTCGGCACCGACGAGCAACGCAGCCGCTTCGTCCCCCCGCTCGCTCGCGGGGAGGCGATCGGAGCCTTCGCGCTCACCGAGCCGGACGCGGGATCGGACGCGGGGGCCCTTCGCACCAAGGCTGCGCTCGACGGCGACGGCTGGCGGATCTCCGGCGCGAAGCAGTGGATTTCGACCGCGGCCCACGCCGGCACGTTCCTCCTGTTCGCGCGCACCGATCCGGACACTCCGGGCGCGCGCGGGGTCTCGGCGTTCATCCTCGATGCGGAGCACGTCCGCGTCACGCGCACGGAGGAGAAGCTCGGGCTGAACTCGTCGGTGACGAACGACATCGTGGTCGAGGACGCGCAGGTCGGCCGCGACCGGCTGCTGCACGAGGAGGGCAAGGGCTTCCGGGTGGCGATGGCGACCCTCGACGGAGGCCGGATCGGGATCGCCGCGCAGGCTCTGGGGATCGCCCAGGCGGCGTACGACGTGGCGCGCGGGTATGCGCTCGAGCGGCGCCAGTTCGGGCAGCGGATTGCCGACTTCCAGGCGATCCAGTGGAAGCTCGCGGACATGACGACGCAGATCGACGCCGCGCGCCTGCTCGTGTATCGCGCGGCGTGGCGAAAGGAGCAGGGTCTGTCGCACACGGAGGAGGGCGCCAAGGCGAAGCTGTTCGCGTCTGAGACGGCAAGGCGGCAGACCGGCGAGGCAATCCAGATCCTCGGCGGATACGGGTACACGAAGGAGTTCCCGGTCGAGCGCTACTACCGCGACGCCAAGATCACCGAGATCTACGAGGGCACGAGCGAGATCCAGCGTCTCGTCATCGCCCGCTCCATCCTCGGCCTCCGCGAGCGGGTGATGGCGCAGGGATGATGCTCGACTCGTCCAGCACGGCGCGCGCCTCGTTTACAAGGCACACACGCGCGCGCGCCCCCACCCATGGGCGGGGCGCTCCCGCCGCCCTCGCCGAAGAGGCTACCGCCGAACCTGTGCCGTGTCTGTCACCCGGGCGTGCCGATTTGGTGCCGATTCGTCGACGGGTCAAGCGTCCGTGAGCCCGCGGGCGCGCGACGAGCCCGTTCGCCTCACGCGCATCTACACGCGCGGGGGCGACGCGGGCGAGACGTCCCTCGGAGACGGCTCACGCGTGTCGAAGCTCGACGCGCGGATCGCCGCGTTCGGCGCCGTCGACGAGCTCAACTCTCACCTGGGCACAGTTCTGGCCGAGGAGATGCCGGACCGATTCCGCCCGTGGCTCGAGCGCATCCAGAACGAGCTCTTCGACGTCGGAGCCGATCTCTCCGTTCCACTCTCGGCTGGCGACCGGCTTCGCATCGATCAGTCTTCCATCGATGCGCTCGAAGGGATGTGCGACGACGCGAACGCGGACCTCCCCGAGCTCCGGAGCTTCGTCCTGCCGGGCGGGACCGAGGCGTCGGCGCGCCTCCACGTCGCGCGGACGGTTTGCCGGCGCGCCGAGCGCGAGGCTCTCGTTGCCGACCGGGAGCACGGCGTGAATCCACTCGTGCTCCGCTACCTGAACCGCCTCTCGGACCTCCTGTTCATCCTCGCCCGTGCAGCAAACGCCGGGACGGACGAGCCCCTCTGGAAGCCCGGGACCGCCCGGTAGGCCCCAACTACGCGCGGGCCAGGCGGCGCACGGCGGCCGCGACTCGGGCAGGCCCGGCCGCATGGGGGAGCGCCACCGCAGCGCCCGCGACGAGAGCTCGCCGACGCAGTGCAGGGTCGTTGGCGATCGCGACGATGCGCACGTCCGGGAAGATCGTGTGCAGGTCGTGGAGGAAGTTCAGGCCGAGGCGATCGACGTCGAGGACTGCGACCCGGACGTTCGTTGCCGCGGCGCCGGTGAGATCGAATGCGTCGGCCGTGTGGCTCGTCTTCAGAACCCGCACCCGCCGTGGCAACGCCAGCGACCGCGCCGTGAATCCTGGCGCCGAGAGGACGACATCGGGGCGGGGCGGCGCGGCACCGACGGGCGTCCAGCCCTCGGTGTCACCGGGAATCGTCAGCCTCGTGACCTGCGAGGCCGAATCGCCCGCGACGATCAGCTTCCACGCGAGCGTGTAGCGGCCGGGCTTCCGCACCGACGGGGGCATCCGGAAGGTCAGGACGTTCGACCCTGCCTTGACCTTGAGCGCCCAGGTGGCGAGCTGCGAGCCGTCGGTGTTCCTCAGCGAGACCGTTCCAGTCGCCTTGCGCGTCGAGATGATCCGCGCGCCGAACCGGACCTGGCGCCCGGGCCGGAACACCTTCGTGCTCACGACGCGCATGCTCAAGCGCGCCTGCGGGCTGGGCGCGGTGGGCGTCCGAGTAGTGGTGGTGCCGCCGGAGCCGGTGCCGGCATCCGCGCCCTCGCCCGAGCCCGAGTCGTCAGAGTCCGAGCCGGAGCCTGCGTCGGAGGCGGGCGGGGTCAGGTCGCGCACGGCTGCGAACTCCGACAGGTGCAGCGTCAGGAT
>JALZOQ010000394.1 GCA_030913835.1 Actinomycetota bacterium
GCCTGGTAGAGGTACCGCACCGACGGGAAGTTCCCGTCCTCGTAGACCACGCGGTTCCGGCGCGGATCGACCGGTCGAAAGCACGAGATGACGATCGCCTCGGCGATCGCGACGTTCTGGTGCATCACGGTGGAGTCGGGTGGCGCTCCGATGATGCGCCCGACCTGGTCGCCGACGGTCATCGGCATCGTCCACCAGCCTTCGCCCCAGGCGCGGATCCCACGGGTGCGCCAGGTGCGCGCGTAGTCGGCGATCCGTTCCTCGGCCGCGGCGGGCATCGCGCCGAGCGAATGGTTGATCAGATACGTCGTGTCCGCGAGGATCGGATAGCGGTCGCGGTAGGCGGCCAGGCCGGTCACTTGCTCAGACCGTAGAGCACCGCGTTCCGGCCGTTCGGTTCGAGCACGAAGAGCACGTCCGGACGAACTGCGTCGCGCTGCTTGGTCGGGACGAACACGCGGCGGCCGTCGATGCGGGCTGAGCCCGCCGGCACGAAGGCCCCATACTGGTACTCGATCTGTGCGCGCGTCAGCGGAACGGGGTCGACGTAGTCGCCGCCGTGGAACGTCACAGCGTTGGTATCGCGGCTCGCCGCCTCGAATGCGACCCCCGTGCCGAAGAGCACGACGAAGCCGACCGCGACCGCGAGCAGCACCTGCTTCTTGCTCCGCCGCCGGTCGGGCACGAGCCGATCGTACCCCCGGCACCGCCCGGGGGTCCCACATGGACGTGGCCCCAGCGCGACGCCGGGGTCAGACCCTGGACGTGTCCTGTGTGCCAACTTCGCAACGATCGCCGGGCGGATCGAGATCGAGCTCATTGCACCCGCTACGGTCGACGCATGCCACGCCTCCTACGCGTCCAAGAGCCGAACGGCGTCTACCACGTCACGGCCCGCGGCGTCGGCGGCCTGGCTGTGTTTCCCGACGACGAACTGCGACGCGTTTACCTGCGGCTTCTTCACCGGACGCTGGATCGCTACGACTGGATCTGCCACGCGTATTGCCTGCTCTCGACGCACTTCCATCTGATCGTGCAGATCCGCGACGCAAATCTCTCGACCGGGATCCAGAACCTCAACGGGATCTTCGGCGCGTGGTTCAACGACACGCGTGAACGGCGCGGCCATGTGTTCGAAGGGCGCTTCCGGTCGTGGCCGATCGATACAGACGATTACTTCGCGAAGGCGTGCAACTACGTGTGGTGGAACCCGGTGAAGGCTGGGCTCTGCGCCCGACCCGACCAGTGGCCGTGGACGGGTGGCCGCGCCTTGCGGAACATGCCCGGGGTCAGACCCCGGATAGCGCTGGGCGAAACGCGTCCGCCCGGGCTAGGAGACGCGCTTCAGCAGCCCGAGCGCCTGTTGGTTCCAGCGCACCCGATGAGTGACGCCGGCGGCACCCAGGCGATCGGGGTGCGCGAGGTACCAGTCGTACGTTTCGATCAGTGTCTCCGCGTTGGACAACCGCGGCGTCCAACCGAGCAGCCGCTCGGCCTTCGAGACGTCTACGAACGAGTCTCGGTGCGCCGTCTTGTAATGCCACTCGGCAAGCGGCGAGACACGCGCGAGCTCGAGCCCCCGCAACAGCACCTCCGCCGGCCGGACGGGAACCGGCGTGATCCGGCTGGACGAGCCGGCATGGTCGATCAGAGCCTGCAAGTCGGCGCGCACGGTCCCGAACCGGGACGCGCCGACGTTAAAGACCTCCCCAGCGACATCCGCCTCGCCCGCGCGCACGATCGCGTCGACGAGGTCCTCGACTGCGAGGAGCTGGTACCGGTTTCCACCGCTACCGAGCACGTAGATCCGCCGCCCCTCCCGAATCCAATCGAACAGGATCTCGAACACACCGAGCCGTTCCGCGCCGACGAACGTCTTTGGCCGGATGATCACCGTTCCGAGGCCCCCTGCACCGTTCGCGACGCGGACCAGACGCTCCGCGTCGATCTTCGACTCGCCATAGTGCCCGACCCCGACGAGCGGGTCGCCCTCTTCGATCGGGTGCTTGTCGGGGACGCCGTAGACGGCGGTTGAGGAGACGAGGACCAGCCGTCCCACGCCTGCCTGGCGCGCCGCGAGCACCACGTTCTCCGTGCCACCGACGTTCACCGACCGAATCGACTCGCGCGATGCCCGGATCGGGAGCGCTGCGGCAGCGTGCACGACCACGTCTGCCCCGGCGCAAAGCTCGCGCACACGCGCGATGTCGCGAATGTCCCCGCGCAGCTCCTCCACCGAGCGCTCGAGCTCGGCGTCGTCCAGGGGCGCGACGTCGAGCGAGCGGACGTCATGTCCGTCGGCGAGCAGGCGGCGGGAGACGTGCAGCCCGAGGAAGCCGGCGCCGCCGGTGATCGCCCACAGCATGCGCGGCAGGCTACCTGTCTACCGACACTGCCTTCGTCGGCTCGGCAGCCGGTTGGGGCGGCGGCTTGGAGTCGACGAGCACCGCGGCCGCGAGCAGCACCGCCACCGCGACCGCGCTCTCGCCGGCGAGGCTCCGCGGCAGCCGCGAGAGGATCCTCCCATTCGGCGTCAGCCGACGAGCGTGAGCGCCCAGCGGTCGCGACAGGCGCCCTCGAAGCTGACGAGCAGGACGCGCTGCCACTGACCCAGGCAGAGCCGTCCGGTCCTGAAGGGCACCTGCTCAGTGCGCGGGCCGAGCAGGGCGCAGACGAGGCGCTCGCGCTCCTCCACTTCGGTCGGGATCACGCGCGCGAGCAGCGCCTCGACGTCCTCGAAGAAGCCCGACTCGCGCTCGCACACGCGCACGAGCGAGGGGCCGTCCTCGGGCGACATGTACGCAATTCCCTGAGCGCGGCCGGAGACGCGTACCCCCTGCTGGACCTCGTTCGTGATGTCGAGCGCGGCGAGCGTCGGCAGCGCGCACGCGATCGAGTACGGGATCTCGACGCTCGTCATCCGGCTTGCAGGCTAGCGGCGGCCGTGCGGTGCCGGGCGCAGTCGCCTCCCCGGGGTCAGACCCCGGTCTGAACTCGAGCGGACGCGTCCGTTCATGCCCCACGAAGTGTCGCAGCGGCGTCAGCCGGCGAGCTTGCGCGCCTGGAGCTCCGGGCTGACCCGGACGACCTTCCAGACGAGGCCGAGGCGCTCGAGCCCGCGGATCACCCATGCGGAAACGTCCACCTCGGAGGGCTTCAACCCGTGAAACGCGGAGCTCGGGAAAGCATGGTGGTTGTGATGCCACGCCTCGCCGAGGGAGAGCGGCGCGAGCCACCAGACGTTGCGCGACTCGTCGGAAACGTCGAAGCGCCGCCGCCCGACGAAATGGCAGATCGAGTTGACCGACCAGGTCACGTGGTGGAGCAGGAAGATCCGCACGAGCCCGCCCCAGAGCAGCGCCTCTAGCCCGGCGCCGAGCGTCCCGCCCCACGCCCAGCCGGCTGCGAACGGCAGCGCGAGCGAGACGCCGATCAGCGGCAGGAACAAGCGCGAGATCACCACGAGCCCACGGTCGGCGAGCAGATCCTTGGCGTAGCGCTGCTCGTCCGCCCCGCCCACGTTCTCGAACAGCCAGCCGACGTGCGCGTGCCAGAGCCCGGCCACCGCGCCGAGCACGCCTGCGCCCCGGCCGACGTGCGGCGAATGGGGATCGCCTTCCTTGTCGGCGAAGTTGTGGTGCTTGCGGTGGTCGGCGACCCACCTGATCGCCGGACCCTGCACCGCGAGCGAACCGAGCACCGCGAGCGTGTAGCGGATCGCCGGATAGGTCTGGTACGCGCGGTGCGTCAGCAGCCGGTGGAATCCGATTGAGATCCCGAGGCAGGTCAGCAGGTACGCGACTGCGAGGATGACGAGATCGCGCGGGTGCAGTGCGTTCCCCCAGAGCAGCGGAATCGCCGCGACGAACGCCGCGAACGGGACGACGACGCCCACGAGGTTCGCGACCTTGTGCGAGAGCTTCACCCGAGGAGCGTAGCCGCGGAGGTCAGTTGTCGTGCGGATCCGCGATGCCGCGCGCACGCAGGCGATGCCAGATGAGGATCGCGACGGCGGCGAGGACGACGAGGACTGCGCCGACCAGCCCGAAGGTCCGGAATGCCGACGCGGCCGCATGACCCAAGAGATACGCCGCACGCCCGACCGACATCGCCCAGGAGATCCCTCCGGCGGCGTTCCAGAAGGCGAGCCGTCGCCAGTTCATCCGGTTGATGCCGGCCAGCCACGAGGCCGTGATGCGGAGACCTGGCAGCCGACCGTCCAAAGAAGTGTTCGTCGTCGTCTATTTCTCGCTGCTTCCTCCACTGCTCTATCTGCAGTTCAGCTCCCAGAGGACGCTCGCGGTCTGGCGGGACTACGTGTGCAACCTCTACAAGCTTCAGGCCGACGATGCAGCCAATCTCCCGCGGCCGCCGACGCTCTCAAGGTTTCACCGCGCCTGGGCAGACGCGCGCGAAAGTGCCTGGAGCGAAGAACGCCTGAGGAAGCTTGACGAAGACGACACGCCCGCGAAGGTGGACGAGAAGCTCGAGCGGTCGAACCAGTATCAACTGAAGTTCCGGGACCTCTTCGGAGACATTCCGTTGTTCGAGCAACCTCTGACAGTCCTGTCTCTTCGGAGCGCGCACAAGCTCCAAGTGGTGATGGCGACAGCGCTGATGACGCTCGGATGGACATTCGTGGTCTACCCGCAGAGCCTGTTCGATCGGTCCTTCATCACTCCGTCCGGTTTCGAACTCGCCAACTTGCCTGCAGTCCCGCGCGAAACCTTCGCGTTCGCGTTCCTCGGCGCCTACTTCTACATCCTCCAAATGCTTGTCCGCCGCTACTTCCAGAACGATCTCAAAGCCACGGCCTATATCAACGCGACGATGCGAATCGTCATCGTCATCCTCCTCGTCTGGGTGATCGACCCCTTGCTGGCCGACACGGCGAGCCAGCCGCAGCGCTCCGCGCTCGCCTTCGTGATCGGCGTCTTCCCGACCGTGGGCTGGCAAGTCCTCCAGCAGTTCCTCGTTCGCAGGCCGATCGGTCGCGTCGTGGACTCTCTCGAGCCGAAGCACAAGCTGGGCGACCTGGACGGTCTCAACATCTGGTACGAGTCGCGCCTGCTCGAGGTCGGGGTTGAGGACATGCAGAACCTGGCCACCACCGACATCGTCGACCTGATGCTGAACACGCGCATCCCACTCGACCGGATTGTCGACTGGATCGACCAGGCTTTCCTCTATCTCCGGGTCATCGACGAGCCATCGAGGAAACTGCTCCGGGGGTACGGAATCCGCACGGCGACCGATCTCGAGGACGCTCTCGGGGACACGGTGGTCGCGGCGTCGCTCGAACCGCTTCTGAACTACGTTCGAACCACGGACAAGAAGGGGAAGGACGCCGGCCTTGCCTACAGCGGCGGCGCCCCGGTCATCGATGGTCTGCCGAGTCGCTTGCCGGCCATCTGCGCGACGTTCCAGAGAGAGCGAAACATGCAGCACGTGCGCGCCTGGAAGGAGTACGTCGTTTGAGCGACGGGCGCCGCGAGGAAGTAAGCCGACGCCCGGACTCGAACCGGGGACCCCTTCATTACGAGTGAAGTGCTCTACCAGCTGAGCTACGTCGGCGGGGACGCTGATTGTAGC
>JALZOQ010000278.1 GCA_030913835.1 Actinomycetota bacterium
CCTCTCGCTCGGCGGCGCGCTGCTCCTTGGAGGCCTCGTGTACCTGGTCGCCTGCCGAGCGCTGCGGGTGCGCGAGATGGCGGCGCTACTCTCCCTGCGAGACCGCTTCCGTCGGAGCTGAGCACCCATGGACCAAGCACACATCCGCAACTTCTCCATCATCGCCCACATCGACCATGGGAAGTCGACCCTGGCCGATCGCATCCTGCAGCTCACGGACACGGTCGCCGACCGCGACATGAAGGAGCAGCTGCTCGACTCGATGGAGCTCGAGCGCGAACGTGGGATCACGATCAAGGCGCAGGCCGTCCGCGTCCAGTGGAAGGGTCACCAGCTCAACCTGATCGACACGCCCGGGCACGTCGACTTCACCTACGAGGTGTCGCGGTCGCTCCAGGCGTGCGAGGGCGCGCTGCTCGTCGTCGACGCGGCCCAGGGGATCGAGGCGCAGACACTCGCGAACGCCTATCTCGCGATCGAGAACAACCTCGAGATCGTTCCCTGCGTCAACAAGATCGACCTGCCCCAGGCGGATCCCGATCGTGCAGCTGCGGAAGTGGCGGAGCTGATCGGCGGCGGCCCGGACGACGTCCTTCGCATCTCCGCGAAGACCGGCCAGGGCGTTCCTGAGGTGCTGGACGCGATTATCGAGCGCGTTCCCGCGCCGGAGGGCGCCCCCGCGGCGCCGGCTCGAGCGTTGATCTTCGACTCCTCGTACGACCAGTACCGCGGCGTGGTCGCCTTCGTGCGCATGGTCGACGGCAAGTTCACCCCGCGGGAGCCGCTGCGCGCGATGGCGCAGGGAACGCGCTTCGAGGCCGAGGAGCTCGGATACTTCTCGCCGACGCGGACGGAGTCGCAGACGCTCGAGGCGGGTGAGGTCGGCTACGTGATCACGGGCCTGAAGGACGTCTCGAAGCTGCGGGTCGGCGACACGCTCACCTCCGAAGCCCGCCCCGCTGCCGAGCCGCTGCCGGGCTACAAGGACGTGAAGCCGATGGTCTTCGCCGGCCTCTTCCCGACCGACTCCGACGACTACCCGGAGCTTCGTGATGCGCTCGAGCGGCTGAAGCTGAACGACGCCGCGCTCGTCTACGAGCCGGAGAGCTCGCAGGCGCTCGGCTTCGGTTTCCGCTGCGGTTTCCTCGGCCTACTGCACATGGAGATCGTCCGCGAGCGGCTCGAGCGGGAGTTCGACCTCGACCTGCTGGTCACCGCTCCCACGGTGGCCTACCGCGTGAAGCGGCAGAACGGCGCGTGGGTCGAGGTGCACAACCCGTCCGAGATGCCTGACGAGTTCGAGGAGGTCGAGGAGCCCTACATCAAGGCGTCGATCATCGTCCCCAAGGAGTACGTCGGCTCGGTGATGGAGCTGAACAACGAGCGCCGAGGCAGCTTCGACCACATGGAGTACCTCTCGGAGGAGCGCGTCCTGCTCGTCTACGAGCTGCCGCTCGCCGAGATCGTGCTCGACTACTACGACCAGCTGAAGTCGCGGACGCGAGGCTACGCCAGTTTCGACTACGACCTCACGGGCTTCCGACCCGGGAAGCTCGTCCGTGTCGACGTGCTCGTGGCGGGCGAGTCGGTCGACGCCCTTTCGCTGATCCTGCACCGCGACGCCGCCTACGACCGCGGCCGCATGCTCGTCGAGCGCTTGCGGGAGGAGATCCCGCGCCAGTTCTTCGACGTCGCGATCCAGGCTGCGATCGGGTCGCGCGTGATCGCGCGCGAGACCGTGAAGGCGCGCCGCAAGGACGTGCTCGCGAAGTGCTACGGCGGCGACGTCTCGCGCAAGCGCAAGCTGCTCGAGAAGCAGAAGGCCGGCAAGAAGCGGATGAAGCGGGTCGGCGCCGTCGAGGTCCCGCAGGAGGCGTTCCTCGCCGTCCTGAACCTGAACGGAGAGAAGAAATGAGCGCCCGCGCGGTTCGGCACCTGTACCTGCACCTGCCGTTCTGCGCGTCGCGCTGCGGGTACTGCGACTTCGTCACGCTCGTCGGCCGGCGGGACGGTCACGGTGGCTACGTTCAGGCGCTGCTCCAGGAGCTCGAGCTCGAACGAGGGCTCTTGGCTCCGGAGCTCGAAACCGTGTTCCTCGGCGGCGGAACGCCGACGTTCACCGAGCCGGCAGCGCTCGAACGGCTCCTGCACGCGCTTCCGGCCGCCGCCGAGGTGACAGTCGAGGCGAATCCCGAGACGGTGACGCCCGAGCTCGCGGCACTGCTCCGGCGGGGCGGCGTGACGCGTGTGTCGCTGGGCGCCCAGTCGTTCCAGCCGGAGCTCCTCGCGGTGCTCGATCGGCGGTGCGGCCCGGATGCCGTCCGAGACGCATTCCATACTTTGCGTGATGCCAGGTTTGACAACATCTCGCTGGATCTCATCTACGGGATCCCGGGCCAGGGCACCTCCGAGCTCGAGTGCGATCTCGACGAAGCGCTCGAGCTCGGGCCGGAGCACATCTCGTGCTACGAGCTCGAGGCGAAGCCCGGAACGCGCTTTACGCACGAGCACGGGGAGGAGCTCGCGCGTCAAGCCGACGCGATGGAGGACTACTTCGAGCGGGTCGTCGAGCGACTGACAACCTACGGCTACCGCTGGTACGAGACGGCGAACTTCTGTCTCGGCTCGGACCGATCGGCGGGTCGCGACCTGCGCTCGCGCCACAACCTGGCCTACTGGCACGCGCGCGACTACGTCGGCCTGGGGATTGGCGCCGTTTCGACGGTGGACGGCCACCGCTGGCGCAACGCGCCGAGCCTGGCGCGGTACGTCCGCGCGCTCGAGCGCGGGCTCCGCCCGCTGCGCGAGCACGAGCCGCTGGACAC
>JALZOQ010000320.1 GCA_030913835.1 Actinomycetota bacterium
GTCGACGGCCGTGCCGGAGCCGGTTCCCGCCCCGACGACCGTGCCCGCGGCGTCTGTCACCGTCACCGTCCACGGGAGCGCTGCGCTCAGCCTCGCGGTGATGCGGATCGGCGATTCGATCCCGCCACGAACCGTGGGTGCGTAGAGCTTGGGCCCACCGGTTGCCGCGACGTCTCGCGCGACCGTGGGCAGCGTCCCGTAGAGAACCGTCCCCGGACAGCTCGTGAAGCCCGTGTCACGATGGCCGGCGACTGCGCGCAGGAACACGGGCGCTCCGGTCGGGAAGCGGGGGTTGCCGCCCGAAAGGAAGTCGAACGTCGCGAGCGGATCCAGGTGCGCGACGTCGAGCCGCCACGCGAGCAGGTTCACGAGCGCGGCGCGAGCGGCCGGCGTGATCCCCGCCGAGCCGAACGTCCCGATCACGGCGACTCCGACCGACCCTGTGTTGAACCCCTCGGCGTGGGCGCCCACGACGTTGCGCTCGATCCCGCCGTAGCGCCCCTCGAAGACGCGACCGTACCGGTCGACGAGAAAGTTGTAGCCGATGTCGGCCCAGCCGTTCGACTTCACGTGGTAGGCCTGAAAGCCCCGCATGAGCGCCGCCGACTGCGCGGCGGTATACGAGTTCGTGCTCGCCGTGTGGTGGACGACCGCGAAGCGCAGCACGTCGGCGAAGACCGGCCCCTGGCGGCGAATCGGCACCGACTCGTCGGCGCCCCAGCTGAAGCGCGGGACGACCGCCGGCGCAGCGGTCAGGGCGATGCGCCTCAGCGGCACCTTCGACACAGGGCTCGAGACGAAGAACGCCCGGACCCTCGAGACGCGGCCTCCCGTCCGGTACTCGATCGCGTTCGACGGGCCGGCCCAGATCGGGTTGCCGACGCGCCAACCGCGCGTGCGGCGCGACTCGCGGCTGCCGGCGTCGGGGAGATCCTCCGCCTCCGGCGCGGCGCCGATCCAGCGGCTCCAATGACCGGCGACGCTCCGGGTGCGGAACCGAACCGATCCCGGCCCTTGCCAGTGGAGCCCAACGACGTCGAATTGCTTTGCCGTCGAGAGCTCCGCTGCGACCGCGCGCGCGTCGCGCGACACCACCGTCGTGCCGGCGGCCTGAGCGACGGACGGCGCGGCGAGCAGCGCAATTAGGGCGGCGAGAAACGGCTTCATGGGAACGACCCCTGGAGGTCCAGCGTACCGACGCACCCTTCGCTGACAAGGCCCGCGACCCTGTCGCTGATAGAGTTTTTACGTTGTGAAAACGCGGCTTCTGCGGGGCTTTTCCGCCCTCGCGGCCACGGTCGGCCTGGTGCTCGCCCTGGCTGCTCCGGCCTCCGCGCAGGCCCGACCGCGCGTCCTCGCCGTGCACTTCGACATGGACGTGAACCCGGTCTCGCAGGGCTATCTCACGCACCAGCTCGATCGAGCTGTCGACGAGCGCTACGACGCCGTCGTGATCCTGCTGGACACGCCGGGCGGCCTGCTCGAGTCGATGCGGAAGATCTACCAGGCCGAGCTCGCCTCCCCGATCCCGGTGATCGTCTACGTCTCTCCCGACGGGGCGCGGGCGGCGTCGGCCGGAGTCTGGATCGGACAGGCCGCGGACGTGCTCGCCATGGCCCCCCAGACCAACATCGGCTCGGCCACGCCGATCTCGGGAACGGGTCAGAACATCGACAGCGACCTGAAGCGCAAGATCGTGAACGACGCCGTGGCCTCGCTCACGGCGCTGGCGAAACGCCACGGCCGCAACGCGGAATGGCCTGCGCAGGCGGTCCGACAGGCCTCGAACCTGACCGCGGACCGCGCGCTCGAGCTGCACGTCATCGACGCGGTCGCGCCGAGCCTCCCCGCCCTCCTGAACCAGCTCGAGGGGCGCAAGACGGTGCCGAAGGGATTCGAGCTCCACCTGTCCGGGGCGCGCATCGACGAGGCGCACCCGTCCTTCCTGAACAAGTTCCTGGACATCCTGGTCGATCCGAACCTCGTCGCGCTGCTCTTCCTGGCCGGCATCGCCGGGATCGGCTACGAGATTTTCCACCCCGGCGTCGTCCTGCCCGGTGCCCTCGGGGCGGTCGCGCTCGTCCTCTCGCTGTTCGGCGCGTTCATCCTGCCGATCACCTGGGGCGGCGTCGCGCTCGTGCTGCTCGGGATCGGACTGTTAGTGCTCGACGTCTTCGTGACCTCGCACGGAGCGCTGACCGTCGCGGGCCTGATCAGCCTCGCGATCGGAGCGGTCATGACCTTCAACAACGCGCCCGAGCCCTACGAGGTCTCAAAGCCGCTCGTGATCGCGGTCGCAGTGGGCCTAGGGCTCCTCTGGGCCTTCGCGATCGGGAAGGCGGTGCAGGTGCGCCGTCGACCGGTCACCGTCGGAGCCCACACGCTGGTCGGCGCGCTCGGCGAGGTCCGCCGCGACGGGCTCGTCTTCCTGAACGGCGAGCTCTGGCAGGCGCGCGCCGCGAGCGGCGCGCAGCTTCGTCCCGGCGAGAGGGTCAGGGTCGAGCGGCTCGACGGGCTCACGCTCGAAGTGACACCGGTCGCCACCGCGTAGGATCGCGCCAACCTCGGAAAGGACCCCGCATGACCGCCGCACTCATCCTCGCCGCCGCCCTCGCGTTCATCGTCCTGCTGTTCCTGTTCGCGGCGATCAAGGTCGCACGCGAATATGAGCGCGGAGTCGTGTTCCGCCTCGGCCGGCTGCTCGACCCGCCCAAGGGGCCGGGCCTCTTCCTACTGATCCCCGTGATCGACCGGATGGTCAAGGTCGACCTACGCACGATCACGCTGAACATCCCGCCGCAGGAAGTCATCACCAAGGACAACGTGCCGGCCCGCGTGAACGCCGTGGCCTACTTTCGGATCGTCGAGCCGGCGGCCGCGATCGTCCAGGTCGAGAACTTCATGGTCGCGACGTCACAGATCGCGCAGACGACGCTGCGCTCGGTGCTGGGCCAGCACTCGCTCGACGAGCTCCTGTCGGAGCGGGACAAGATCAACACGATCCTGCAGGCGATCATCGACGAGGCGACGGGCCCCTGGGGCATCAAGGTCTCGGTGGTCGAGGTGAAGGACGTCGAGATTCCGGCCGGGATGCAGCGGGCGATGGCGCGCCAGGCCGAGGCCGAGCGCGAGCGGCGCGCCAAGGTCATCAACGCCGAGGGCGAGTTCCAGGCCTCCGAGCGGCTGAAGGACGCGGCGCTCGTGATCGAGGATCACCCGATCGCGCTCCAGCTGCGCTACCTGCAGACGCTGCTCGAGCTCGGATCGTCACAGGCGACGACGATCGTGTTCCCGGCGCCGATCGACCTCTTCAAGCCGTTCCTCGAGAAGGCCGGCTCCAAGCCCTGAGCGGCGAGCTCCGCCGCGACCCGGTCACCGGACGACTCGTCGTCGTCGCGCCCGTCCGTGCGCGCCGGCCGGGGGCGGCGGTGGGCGCGATCGAGCCGCCGACTCCGGACGAGCTCGCGTCCTGCCCCTTCTGCGAGGGACGCGAGGACCGCACGCCGCCGGAAACGCTGCGGCTGCCGTTCAAGGGACCCTGGAGCGTCCGGGTCGTCCCAAACCTCTACCCGGCTTTCGAGCGTCAGGAAGTCGTCGTCCACACACCGCGCCACGTTCGGACCGTGGGCGAGCTGACCGACGAGGAGCTCGAGCGCGTCGCCGAGGCGTGGCGGCTGCGGGCGCGAAGCTCCGGCGGCTACGTGCACGCGTTGCTGAACGAGGGGAGCGCGGCCGGCGCGAGCCTGCCGCACTCGCACTCGCAGCTCGTATGGCTCGACGAGGAGCCGCCGGCGGTTCGAGAGGAGCGCGACCTGACGCGGATGCTCGAGGGCGAGCGCGTGCTCGAGCGAGACGGGGTTATCGCCGTCTGCCCGTTCGCGAGCCGGCTGCCATACGAGGTGCGAATCGCGCCCGCCGACCCGGAGCCCGACGCCTGGGACAGCGACCTGCTCGCGCCGGCCCTGCAGCTGCTCGCCGAGCTCGCCCGCCGGCTCTACGCCGTCGAAGGCCCGAGCCCGCTCAACGCGTGGCTGCACAACGGCAAGCACTGGCACCTCGAGCTGTTGCCGCGGCTCGCCGTCCCCGCGGGAATCGAGCTCGGCGCCGGCATCCACGTGAACACGGTGCCGCCCGAAGACGCGGCTGCGGCGCTGCGGCGCAAGCCGCCTAGTACGAGTGGCTGACGTGGCGCGGATCGGGAACATCACCTTCGCGTGCAAGAACCCGGTGGAGCTCGCCGAGTTCTGGGCTGCTGCAACTGGCTACGCGCCGCTCGAGGTGCCGCCGGAGGTGCTGGAGCAGGTGCAGAAGGGGATCGAGCGCGGTGAGCTCGACCCGACCGGGTGGGCGATGCTCGTCCCGCCCGACGGTGCCGGCCCGCGACTGCTCTTCCAGCGCCGCCCGAAAAGCCCGACCGAGTCGATCCCGATTCACCTCGACCTCAACGCCGAGGATCGCGAGGCGGAGGTGAAGCGATTGGAAGCCCTCGGCGCCTCGGTCGTCGAGACGAAGTCGAGCCGGATCGGGGACTTCGAGGAGATCTACACGGTCATGCGCGATCCCGAGGGCAACGGGTTCTGCGTCCAGTAGCGAAAGTGCCGCGCTAGGCAGCCCTAAGTCTCCCGTGACGCCGCTCTTACTCGGCGACGTGCTCTGACGGCAGCGCGCGGAACGTCCGCGCGGCGTCGATCGCGGCGCCGAGGTTCAGGCCTTTGTCCTTCGCCTGCTTGATCAGCATCACGGTCTCGAGCGCATTGATGTCGTAGATCCGTTGCTTCTTGCCCTTGGTCGGGATCTGCGCCTTGTTCGTCCAGTAGTCCAGCTGCATCTTCGAGATTCCGGCGATCTGGCACACCTGACCGAGATAGAGCTCGACCTTGCCGAAGTGCTGTGAGAGATCGATCGGCTCGAGGAGGTCGACGTGTCTGCTTACGGCCATCAGGAACACCTTTCCCGAACAGTCCTCGTATCGGTTTGGCCCAGGATTGGCACCCTTTTCATGTCGGGCCAGGCCCTGCCGCAAGCAATCACTCGAACGAGTGACCGTATGCGTTGCGAAGGATGAAACTACGCCTGCGGGTCGGCGTCCGGCTCGGAGCCGTTCGTGGACGCCTCGGCCTCTGCCGCCAGCGTCTCCTCGACATTTCCGTCGACATCCTCTGCCGTCTCGTCGCTCTCGACGACCGGGGCGAGCGCCGAGACGTGCTCGTCGTCGCCCCGCAGGCGCATCACGATCACGCCCTGGGTCGAACGGCCGGATCGCTTGATGTTCTCGGCGGCCATCTTGATCACGGTGCCCCCGGTGGAGATCAGCATCACCTGGTAGCCCTCGCGCACGACACGCGCCCCCGCGAGCTGGCCCTTCGCCTCGGTGAGCTGCACGGTCTTGACCCCGAGTCCGCCGCGGCCCTTGACCGGGTACTCGTCGATGCGAGTGCGCTTGCCGTACCCGTTCTCGGTCACGACGAGCAAATCGGCGTCGTTCTGAGCGATGTTCACGGAGATGACTTCGTCGCCTGAGCGTAGGCGCATGCCCTGGACGCCCGAGGTTGCGCGCCCCATCGGACGCGCCTCCTTCTCGTTGAACCGGATCGCCTGGCCTTTGCGGGAGACCATGAGGATGTCGTCGTCGCCCGAGGAATGCCGCACGCCGATCAGCTCGTCGCCGTCGCGCAGGTTGATCGCGATGATCCCGTCAGCCTTCAGCGGCGTGTTGTACTCGCTGAACTTCGTCTTCTTGACGACGCCGTTCTTCGTCGCGAGCACGAGATACTCCGCGTCCTTGAAGTCGCGCGTCTGGATCACGGCGCGCACCTGTTCCTCCTGGGTGAACGGGAGCAGGTTCTGGATCGCGCGCCCCTTCGACTGGCGCGAGCCGAGCGGCAGCTCGTGCACCTTGAGCCGGTAGACCTTGCCCACAGAGGTGAAGAAGAGGATGTAGTCGTGCGTCGAGGCGACGAAGAGGTGCTCGATGTAGTCGTCGTCGGCCATGTCCATCCCCATCACGCC
The DNA here is from genome assembly GCA_030913835.1 of Actinomycetota bacterium. Taxonomy (GTDB): domain Bacteria; phylum Actinomycetota; class Thermoleophilia; order Gaiellales; family Gaiellaceae; genus UBA5186. Next base: position 6,010 of record JALZOQ010000320.1, read on the forward strand.
GATGCCGCCGCGCTTCTGCTCGCGGTAGGTGGTGACGGGAAGGCGCTTGATGTAGTTCGAGCGCGTGATCGCGATGACCATGTCCTCTTCCGCGATCAGGTCCTCGAGGTCGAGATCGCCCGCCGCGGAAACGATCTCGGTCCGTCGGTCGTCGCGGGCGTAGATGGTCTTCAGCTCGAGCAGCTCCTCGCGGATGACCGCGTCGATGCGCGACTCGTCGCCCAGCACCGCTCGCAGCTCGGCGATGCGCTCGCGCAGGTCGTTGTACTCCTCCTCGACGCGCTTGCGCTCGAGCCCGGTGAGCGCGCGGAGCCGCAGGTCGAGGATCGCCTGGGCCTGGATCTCGGAGAACTCGAAGCGCGCCATCAGCTGGTCGCGCGCGTCGTCGGTGTCGTCGGCCCCGCGGATCAGGCGGATGACCTCGTCGAGGTTGTCGAGCGCGATGAGGTAGCCCTCGAGGACGTGCGCGCGCTTCTCCGCCTGGCGCAGCTCGTGCTTGAGCCGGCGGGTGACTACCTCGCGCTGGTAGACGAGGTAGTGCCAGAGGAGGTCGCGCAGGCCAAGCGTCTTCGGGACGCCGTCCACGAGCGCGACCGCGTTGTAGCCGAAGGTGGACTGCAGCGCGGTGTGCTTGAACAGCTTGTTCAGCGCGACCTGCGGCACGATGTCGCGCTTCAGGTGGACCTCGATCCGCATCCCGGACTTGTCGGACAGATCTTTGAGGTCGGCCACCTCGCTGAGCACGCCGTCCTTGACCAGGTCGGCGATCTTCGAGATCACGCCCTCGTCGCCGCCCTTCTTCACGCCGTACGGGAGCTCGGTGACGACGACCGCCGTGCGGCCGCCGCGCAGCTCCTCGATGTGGGCGCGGGCACGCATGACGACGCGACCTCGGCCGGAGCGGTACGCCTCCCGGATCCCCTCGCGGCCGAGGATGATCGCGGCGGTCGGGAAGTCGGGACCCTTGACGTGCTTCATCAGCCGGTCGACGTCGATCGCGGGGTCGTCGATCATCGCGACGAGGGCGTCGATCGTCTCGCCGAGGTGATGCGGGGGAATGTTCGTCGCCATGCCCACCGCGATGCCGGTCGAGCCGTTGACGAGCAGGTTCGGGAAGCGGGCGGGGAGAACGACGGGCTCACGGCGTGACTCGTCATAGTTCGGCTTGAAGTCGACGGTGTCCGCGTCGATGTCGCGGAGCATCTCGGTGGCCAGCCGCGTGAGCCGGCACTCCGTGTAGCGCATCGCGGCGGCTGGATAGCCGTCGATGTTTCCGAAGTTGCCCTGTCCGTCGACGAGCGGGTAGCGCAGCGAGAACGGCTGCGCCATCCGGACGAGCGTGTCGTAGATCGCGGTATCGCCGTGCGGGTGGTACGAGCCCATGACGTCGCCGACGATGCGGGCGCACTTCTTGTGCGGCCGGTTCGGCTGCATCCCCGCCTCGTTCATCCCGTAGAGGACGCGGCGATGGACGGGCTTGAGCCCGTCGCGCACGTCGGGCAGCGCGCGCGCGACGATCACGCTCATCGCGTAGTCGAGGAAGCTCGAGCGCATCTCCTGCTCGAGCTCGCGCGTCTCGATGCGACCTGGGCCTAGCGGGCCGCCCGGCCCGGAAACGACTTCAGACAAGGGTCACCTCGTTCTCCGATCGTGCCGCTGAGCGCGCGAAAACCGTGCGATCGCAAGGACGCAGGGAGTGCTCGTAGCCGGAGGCTACGGGCGCGACTGAGGACGCGGCGAGCGGGCGGTTTGCAGCCCGCGCAGCGGTGCGAGCGGGGGGCGAGGGGGCCCTAAACATCCAAGAACCTGACGTGCTTCGCGTTCTGCTCGATGAAGAGCCGGCGCGGCTCGACTTGGTCGCCCATCAGGATCGAGAAGATGCTGTCGGCGGCGGCGGCGTCCTCGACCTCGACCCGGACCAGCACGCGCTTGGCGGGATCCATGGTCGTGTCTCGCAGGTCGTCGGCGTCCATCTCGCCGAGGCCCTTGAAGCGCGAGACCTGGATCCCCTCCTTCGCGAGCTCGACAGACTCGTCGCGGAGCTGCGTGAACGTCTCCGCCGTCCGGCTCTTCTTGCCCTGCGTAATCGTGAAGGGCGGCAGGCCGACGATCTCGGCCAGGCGCGCGTAGGCCTTGCGCAGGTTCGCGTAGACCGGCGAGGTGAGCAGCGCCGTCGGCACCGTCACGTGAGTGGCGGCGCTCGTCTCGCGCTCGATCATCTTGACCCGGAATTCCTCTGCGCTCGACGAGACGACGTCGAGGTCGTATCCGTTGGCGTCGAGAGCGCCGAGCGCAGTCTTGACGTCGGTCGCAATATCCACCTCGGTCTCGACCAACCGGTGCGCGACGACGAAGTCGGCCTCGGCGTTCCCGAAGTCGGCGCGCAAGCGGGACGACCAGCCCTCGAACTCGGTCAGCCCACGCGTGAACCGGCCCCAACGGGCCTCGGTCAGCTTGCTCGGCGACCCGTCGCGCGCAACGAGGTCCATGTCCTTGATCCGCTCGCGGACGAGCAGCTCCTCGAAGTGCGCTTCCTTCTCGATGTACTGCTCGCGGTTGCCGAACTTGACGCGGTAGAGCGGCGGCACGGCGATGTACACGTGGCCACGCTCGACGAGCTCGGACATGTTCCGGTAGAGGAACGTCAGGATCAGCGTCCGGATGTGCGATCCATCTGTGTCGGCGTCGGTCATGATGATGACGCGGTGGTAGCGGAGCTTCGTGATGTCGAACTCCTCGCTGATCCCCGTGCCGATCGCGGTCACGATCGCCTGGATCTCGAGGTTCGACAGCACCTTGTTGATGCGGTTCTTCTCGGCGTTGATCACCTTGCCGCGCAGCGGGAGGATCGCCTGGAAGACGCGGTCGCGTGCGTCGACCGCTGAGCCGCCGGCGGAGTTGCCCTCGACGAGGAAGAGCTCGGCCGACTCGGGATCGTTGATCTGGCAGTCGGCGAGCTTGCCGGGCAAGGACGAGCTCTCGAGCGCTCCCTTGCGACGCGTCAGGTCGCGAGCCTTACGCGCAGCCTGGCGGGCGCGCGAGGCGTCGATCGCCTTCCGCACGATCTGCTTCGCCTCGACGGGGTTCTCCTCGAAGAACCGGGCGAGTCCCGAGTTGACCGTCGACTCGACGAGCCCGCGGACGCCTGGATTGCCGAGCTTCGTCTTCGTCTGCCCCTCGAACTGCGGCGCGCGGAGCTTCACGGAGATGACCGCGGCGAGCCCTTCGCGTACGTCCTCGCCCTCGAGGCTGTCGTCCTTCTCCTTCAGCAGGCCTTCCTTTTTCGCATAGGCGTTGACCGTGCGCGTCAGGGCGCCGCTGAAGCCCGAGAGATGCGTGCCGCCCTCGTGCGTGTTGATGTTGTTCGCGAAGGAGAAGACCGACTCGACGTACTTCGTCGTCCACTGCATCGCGACTTCGACCGCGCCCTGCTCGGTCTCGCCCTCGAAATAGATGATGTGCTTGTGGATCGGGTCCTTGCTCGCGTTCACGTGCGCGACGAAGTCCCGGATGCCGTTCTCGTAGCGGAACTCATGCGTCTCGCCGCCGGCGCGCTCGTCGATCAGCCTGATCCGAAAGCCCCGCGTCAGGAACGCGGTCTCGCGCAGGTGCTGAACCAGCGTCTCGGCCGAGAGTTCGATCTCCTCGAACACCTCGGCGTCAGGGAGGAAGGAGATCGTCGTGCCGGTGTTGTCCTTGTCGGACTTGCCCACGATCTCCATGTCGCCCTGGGGGACGCCGCGCACGAACTCCTGCCGGTAGATCTTCCCGTCGCGGCGCACCTCGGCGCACAGCCGGGAGGACAACGCGTTGACGACGGAGACTCCCACGCCGTGAAGACCCCCCGAAACCTTGTAGCCATCGCCGCCGAACTTTCCGCCGGCGTGCAGCTTCGTCAGGACGACGGTCAGAGCCGGAAGACCCTGCTCCGGGATCATGTCCACGGGGATGCCCGCGCCCGCGTCGACGACCGTGACGGAGTTGTCGGGATGGAGCGTCACCTCGACCGACTCGTTGCGTCCCGCCAGGGCTTCGTCGACGGCGTTGTCGACGACCTCATAGACGAGGTGATGAAGCCCGCGAGCGCCCGTCGAGCCGATGTACATGCCCGGCCGGAGCCGGACCGGCTCGAGCCCCTCGAGAACGGTGATGTCTTTTGCGGAGTAGGCGGCTTCAGTCATAGAAAAAGCCCTGCATTAGTGCCATTTCAGGGCGCTCTGAAGTCTAACAAATAGACCGGCCGTCAGACCGGCCGTCCGCGGCCCTGGAGAGG
>JALZOQ010000338.1 GCA_030913835.1 Actinomycetota bacterium
GCCAGAGGTCGAACCGCGAGAGCACGACCGAGCCGAGCGCGAGCGGCGCGAGGCCTGCCAACGCGAGGGCCGCCGTCGACCGGGCCAGCCCCGCCTTCAGGCATCGCAGCGCGAACGCCATCGCCACGAGCCCGAGAGCGGCCGAGATGAACATGAGCGTCTCGAACAGCTTTCGGTACGAGGGGAAGCTCGACGGCGCATGCCCGACGGCAGGTGCCGCGAAGACCGCCAGCGCCCCGGGTGGATACTCGACGCGGAAGTCGCGGTAGGGGACCTCCCCGGCGGCAATGCGGTTCCCGTACTTGATGTAGATGGGCGTGTCGCGGATCTGCGACTCGGCGAAGAACCAGCTGTGCAGCGTGTCCCACGACGCGATCAGGAGCAGCAGCCCGACGACGAGCGCCGCCGCGGTGGCTGCGGGCTCAGCCGGCCGGGACGAGCTCGCGGCGCTCGCTGCCACTTCGCTCCTGCTCCTCCGGCTCGGGCGGCGCCTCGACGCGCGGCGTCAGCATCGCAACCGCCACGAACGGGAAGAACCAAGGGATGTAGAGGAAGAACCAGTGCGTCAGTACGAGCTCGAAGCCGGCGATCAGCATCCCTGTGAGCGCGGTCAGCTGAAGCAGCGACTTCGTCCGGGGGACGAACACGACCGCAAGCGAGGCCAGGATCACCAGCCCCTCGAGCGCCTGCTGCGCGCGGTGGAGGTCGGGAATGCCCCTGGCGTGGTACTGGCCCCAGTCCCAGAGCGAGAACGGCGACTCGCGCCCGAGCTGCCAGCCGATCGTCCGCTCGCCGAAGACGCGCAGGGCGTGAAGCGGGCTCGGCTCCAGCAGGAAGATTGAGAACGCGAGCACCGTCGCGACCGCGAAGCCGGCGCTGAAGCGGAGCGCGCCGGCCCGGTTCAGGCGCGGGTACGAGAGCCACAGCGGCGCGACGATCAGCGTCCCGAACTTCGTCCAGCCGGAGAGTGCCGCCGCCGCGCCGCGTGACGACGCCGACGAGGCAGCCCAGAGCCCCCAGATCAGAAACGCGGGGACGATGGCGTCGTTCGTGTTCGAATTCGAGACGTACTGCGTGAACGGATACGCGGTCCAGGCGAAGGCGAACGTCGCCGCGAGCCTGGCGCCGCCCATGCGCCGCCCGAGCAGCCAGAGCCCGCCGATGCACAGCAGGTCCCAGAGGATCGACGTGTAGCGAGCCGCCGGAAGGTCGTCCCACTTGCCGCTCCAGCCTCGCAGCAGGTACCCCGGGACGTACGCCTCGTACGAGACTGGCCCGTACGTGTCGCCGCGCTCGTTCGAGGCCTCGCAGCGCCCGTTCGTCTGGATCCGCTCGCGGATCTCGCCGTCCTGGTTCGCGGGCCCGCACGGCTTCAGGTCGCCCTCCGCCGGCATGTGGCCGTACGGAACCTGATGGTCGTGAACGATCCGCTGTGCGCCGACCACGCCCGCGAAGCCGACGTCGATCACGTTCGAGGTCTCGACATTCAGACCGACACGGAAGCCGATCAGGAAGACCGTCGCGCCGACGAGCACCCAGGTCGGCCAGACGGGCCGTGTCGGGCTCCCGCGACCCCGAAAGCCGATCCAGGCCGTGCGGAGAATCGCGTACACGAGCGGCGGATAGACCAGGGGCATGGCCGTGAAGATGTCGCCGCGGTTGAAGTACCACAGGCTGACGGTGAACCCGAGCAGGACGACCAGGTCGAGGTTCCGGATCGAGAGCGGCCGGCGCAGGTCGGCGAGCCCGAAGAAGAACAGTGCGCAGAACGCGCCCCAGACGAGCGGAGAGTTGATCTTCTCGCCCCCGAACGCGCCCGGCCCGCCGCGGGCCATTCCCCACGCGACCTGCGGGCCGGTGAGGATGTCCGTCGCGAGCCCCGTGTCGTCGGCGATCTTCGCCTGCGCGATCTGACCAGCCTCGCCCCACCACGCCTTGTACGTCCAGACGCCGTCCTTGAACGTCGCCTCGTTCACGCGCCCCTTGGTCGGATAGCGCTTCAGCCAGTTCCGGATCTCCGGGATCGACTCCGCCCGCCGCTTGATCTCCGCCTCGTTCAGCCTCCGGCGCTGCGGCACCGGCGCGAACGGAGTCATGATCACGTGGCCCTGCGCGTCGTAGACCGGTTGCGTCGGCGGCGACTCCTTCGTGGTCTGGGCGAACGCG
>JALZOQ010000414.1 GCA_030913835.1 Actinomycetota bacterium
TCCCAGGCCGCGCTGCCGCCGAGCGGCACGGTCGTCAGCGCCAGCAGAATGGCACCCAGAGCGGCCACTCCGCACGTCAGGGCGACGATGGATACCGCCCGACGACGGTGCAGGCCGGCCTCGTCGCCGACCGTCGTCCGGCGCTCGAGCGACCAGTACGCAAGCTCCGCCACGAGTACGAGCAGCGCTCCGACCAGGGGCGCGCGGCCGTCGATACCCGTGAGACCGTGCAGCGACACGGCGTACGACCCGCCCAGCGAGACGATCGCCCAGGGAACGAGCCCGGGCCAGCCGGCTCCGGGCCCGACGGCGAGCAAGAGCAGCGAGGGAAGACCCACAGCCGCCGCGATGGCGAGCAACACCGGCGAGTCGATCAGCAGCAGCGTCCAGCCGAGCAGCAGCCCCGCCAGCGCGAGCGAGAGCGCGGCCGTGACTATGCGCGAACGCGACCGGCGTGACGCCTGAATGCTCCCACCTCCTCGAGGGCAACCGCGAGTAGTTCCCCTTCGCGCCATTCGACGACCGGGACGCCGAGCCGCTGGTAGCGCGAGCGCAGCGTCTGGCGGCGAAGCTGCCAGAGCCGGTGCCCGATCGCCTCGGTCGCGTCCTTCCCCGGTCCCGCGAACGGGATCGGCGAGACCTCGATCACCGCCAGGTCGAAACCGCGCGCCCTGAGGTCGAGCAGCGTCGTAACGGCCCGGTCGTCGAGGAGGGGCGTCAACGCGAGGATCAGCGCCTTCGGCGGCAGCGTTCCGACCGGGATCACGTCGGCGTTCTTCCACGCGTAGCTGAACACGATCTCCGTCCCGATCACGGAGTCGAGGATGCGGTAGCGCTGGACGAGGCCCGTCGCCGGCAGCAGCCAGCTGAGGACTCCCCCGAAGCTGACGAGCCCGACCCGGTCCTTGCGCTGCAGGTAGAGCGCCGCTAGCGAGGCCGCTGCGCGCACCGCGAGCTCGAGCGTCCCGTGCTCGCCGGCCCGGGCCTCCGTGAAGGAGTCGAGGAAGATGATCACGTCCGTGTTCCGCTCGGGATGGCGGTCATTGACGAAGAGCTCGCCTCGACGGGCGCTGACCCGCCAGTTGATCCGTCGCATGCGATCGCCGGCCGCGAAAGGACGGATGTCGGCGAACTCGATCCCTTCGCCCTTGCCGCTCGAGACCTGGTTGCCCGAGTAGACCTGTGTCTCGAGCGGCGGCAGCACGCGCCTGATCTCCTCGGGCCGCGGGTAGACGCGAAGCGCGAGCAGCTCGTCGACGCGCTGCTCGTAGACGAAGACGCCGAACCGGTCGCGGATCCGCAGGTGAACCTCGCCGAGCCGGTAGCCGCCCCAGCGCGAGCAGCGCAAGCGCACGTCCCGCGTCGTCGTGGCCGTCCCGAGCCGCAGGGCGAACGGGTTGGCGCCGTCGGCCACCTCGAGTGCGCCGGGCAGGCGGACGAGGACTTCGACGCGCTCGATCGGCTCCGCGGCTCGGAGCGTCACGGTCAGGACAACCTCGTCCTGCTCGAGCGCACGTTCGCGGTCGAGCGTCACGCGTGTGTCTACATGCGGCTCGCGCGCCAGCGCGAGCCCCACGCCGAGCGCGAGCGCAAACGGCGCCGAGACGACGACGAGCTCGGGACGGCGGAGTGCGATCGCGGCGATCAGGCCGAGCGCCGCGAGACCCGTATACGCCCCGAGCTTCGGCGAGACGGTCCGGGTCACGCGCTGGCGCGCACGACGTCCTCGGCCGGAGGGGTCGGCACGGTCGCCAGCGCCTCCCGCACGATCTGGTCGCCGCTGATCCGCTGCACCCAGAGCTCGGGGCGCAGCGTGAGCCGGTGGGCGAGAGCCGGGACGGCGACCGCCTTGACGTCCTCGGGCGTCACGAAGTCGCGACCCTCGAGCACCGCCTTGCCGCGCGCCAGCTTGAGCACCGCGAGCGTGCCGCGCGGGCTCGCGCCGACCTGGAGGCGCTGGCTAGCGCGGGTCGCCGCGACCACGTCGACCATGTAGAGGCCGATCGACTCCGAGACGTGCACGGCCTCGAGCGAGCGCTGCATCGCCACGAGCGTCGGCCCGTCGACAACGGCGTCCAGCTCGATCTCGTCCTCGCCTCGCTCCAGGCGCCGCGCCAGCACCTGCCATTCGTCGTCGCGGGCTGGATAGCCCACGCCGATCCGCGCGACGAAGCGGTCGAGCTGCGCCTCGGGCAGCGGATAGGTGCCCTCGTACTCGATCGGGTTCTGGGTGGCGAGCACGATGAACGGACGCTCGAGCAGGTTCGTCCGTCCCTCGATCGTGACCTGACGCTCCTGCATCGCCTCGAGCAGCGCCGCCTGGGTCTTCGGCGGGGCCCGGTTGATCTCGTCGGCCAGGAGGAGGTTCGCGAAGATCGGGCCGGGCCGGAACTCGAAGTCGCCCGTGCGCTGGTTGAAGATCGACGAGCCGGTCACGTCGCCGGGCATCAGGTCGGGTGTGAACTGGATGCGGGAGAAGCGCATGCTCGTCACCTGCGCGAAGGAGCGGGCGATCAGCGTCTTGGCGAGGCCGGGAAAGTCCTCGATCAGGACGTGGCCGTCCGCGAGGATCCCAAGCAGGATCAGCTCCAGCGGCTCGCGCTTGCCGACGACGGCGCGCTCGACCTCGGCCAGGATCCGGTCGGAGCGGGCGCGCGTCTCGTCGAGGGCCGTCATGCCTAGATCCTCTCAAGCGCCGCGACGACCCGGTCGAGCTCGGCCAGCGAGATGCCGGCCGCATCGGGATCCCAATGCTCCTTGCGGTCGGGGCGCAGGAGCTCCCAGCCCTCGACGCCGATCGCGGCAAGGACGCTCTCGTCGCCGCTGTCGAGCTCGATCCCGCGGTGGTCCCGCAGCCGCTGCGCGGCGATCTCGCGCAAGGTCGGCCTGAGCCGGCGGTGGAGGAAGAACTGTCCCGCGACGCCGAGCGACACCTCCCGCTCGATCCGCGCGAGCTCCGGCGGCCGCTCGGGAGGCGCGGGCGCAATGCGGAGCGCGCGCTCGAACTCGGACGGCTCGTTGGCGCGGGCCGGTGCACGCGTGGCCGCGACGAGCTGCAGCAGGATGAGGCCACCGCAGGCAAGCAGCCACGCCTGGAGGATCACGCCGTGCCGCAGCGGGAGGGCCTCTAGCGCGAGGAGAAGCGCGACCACCGCGAAGATCGCACCGACCGCCAGCCTTGCGGCGCGGCGCTTCATGCGGGCACCGGCGCCTGCTCCGACGCGACCGCGACCGGATCGCGCAGCTCGTCCCGGACCGTCTCGAGCGCCTCGATGGCGCGGGCCTTGTCCTCGCCGCCGAGCGAATGCGTCGAGAACTTCGCCCGTTCGAAGAGCTCCGTCAGTGCTTCCACCGGGTAGCGGCTGACGCGCAGTTCGATCAACACGCGCGCGAGGAACTCGAAGGGCGCCTCGGAAGGGTCGCGGGCACGGCCGAAGCCCGCCAGGAGCTTCTCCAGCCTCGCGTAGGCAGCGATGATCGCCTTGCGGGCGTCGCGCTCGTGGCGGATGTCGTCGAGCGCGTCGTCCATGACCTGCGCGAGCGCCTGCTCGACCGTCCTGGGTGCCTTCTTGAGCGCTCGCCGGCGCAGGATGGCTGTAACCACCAGTCCCAGCAGGAGGAGTCCAAGGACGAGCGCAACGAACACGGGCGCCCAGCGGAACTCGAGCTGTTGCGGATCCGTAACGCCGCTTCCGCCGCCTCCACGCTCACCTGGCTGAGCCGCCGGGTTGGCCGCGAAGCGGGCTCGCAGCCGTTGCAACGGCTCGCGCAGGAGGAACAGGACGACGAGGAACACGAGCAGGTAGGCGATGAGCCGGGCGCCGCGAAAGTTCCAGGCCGGACGTAGCTCCTTGCGCTTCAGGAGGCGACCGCGGAGGACCACGTAGAGCAAGACCATGGCGCCCACAGCCCAGCCCACCATGAGCGTCGAGAGCGCGTACTCGTAAAACGCGTGGCTTGGACCGCGACCGCCGGCGCCGCCGCCGGCCCGCCGACCCGCACTGACGATCGCGACTACCGCCAGGAACAGGACGATCAGGACCGGCGCGGCTGCAGCCCCGAGCGGCCTACGCCGTCCGGCCTCGCTTGCGTCGTCTCGTGAAGGCCCGTCCACCCGTCTGGTTAGACGAGCCAGGGCGGGAACCGGTTTGCCAGCGGTGAAAACTTGGAGGGCGTGAGCGAAGCCGAAGCTTGGCTCACGCCCTCTCGTCGGGCTGCCTCTTCGCCTCGAGGGGCTTCCCGAGCTGCTTCGCCCACCAGTCGGCGTCGCCGCCGCCCGCGGCCTCCACCTTCGCCTGTAGTTGACCGACATAGGCGGCGAGATCTGCTTCCTTGCGCCCGAGCTTCTTCTCCAGTTGCGCGACGAGCTTCTCACGGCGCTCGAGCTTGTCCTCCCGAATCTCGTGGTCGGCCTCGAGGCTTGCCTCGCGGAGGTCGACCTCGTTCTCGCGCTCCTCGAGCTCCTTGAGGCGGCCGGTGGCCTGAGTCTCCAGCTTGGCCAGGCGCTCCTCGAGCCGGTCGAGTCGCTGCTTGCGGGAGTCGAGGTTCCCCGCGGTGCCGTCGAGCGCAGCCTCGCGGTTGGCGAGCTCGCGCTCGCGGTCCTCGAGGGCCTCGGCCTTGATCTCGAGCTCGTGGCCGCGCGCCGCGTCGGCGCTCTCGCGCTGGATCGCGGCCTTGAGGCGATTCACCTCGGCCTCCTTCGCGCTCAGCTCGGTCTCCTTGGCGGTGATCTCCGCAGCGCGCTGGTCGAGCTCCTTCAACCGCGCGACCGACTCCTGCTCGACCTTGCTGCTGCCTGCGCGGACACGCTCGAGCTGCGCGGCTTCGGCCTTGACGCGCTCCCGCTCGTCGCTCAGCTCCGACCGGAGGCGCTCCTCCTGGGCGCGAAGCTCCGACTCGAGGCGTTCGCGCTCGTGCTTCAGCTCGCCCTTCAGGCGCTGCTCCTGGGCGCGCAGGCGCTCGTCCTCGGCCTTCAGCCGGTCGACCTCGAGCTCGAGCTTCGTCTCGCGGCTGACGAGCTTGTCTTCGCCGCTCGAGATCCGCTCCTGCGCCTTCGCGACCTCGCGCTCGCGGGCGGAGAAGCGCTTCTCCTGCTCGGCGGCGATCCGCTCGCGCTCGCGGGCGGCTGCCTCGCGCTCGGCCAGCTCTCGCTCGCGGCTCTCGACCCGGTCCGAAGCCTCTCGCTCGCGCGCGGCGAGCTGCGCCTCGCCCTTGCCGAGCTTCTTCTCGCGCTCCGCGACGGCGGCGGCCTGCTTCGACACCTCGGCGGCGGCCTTCGCGCGCTCGCGCTCCGCCGAGGTCAGCTCCTGGAGCTTCGCCTCGGCCTGCTGCTCGCGCTCCTCGAGCCTGGCCTGCTTGGTCGTCAGCTCCGACTTGACGGCCGCGAAGCGCCGCTCCTCGGCCTCCAGCGTCTCGAACTTCTTCGCGATCGTCCGCTCGCGCTGCTCCAGCGCCTGCTCGGCGGCCTTTGCCTTCGCGGCGCGTCCCTCGAGCTCGGCCTCGCGCAGGGCGAAGTCTCGATCGGCGTCGAGCCCGCGCTCGTAGGCCTCGACTTGCTCGGCCAGCGTCGTGCGGAGATCGTGCTCGCGCGTCAGCGCGGCCGTGAGCTCGGCCCGGAGCGCGTCGAGATTCGGGTCGTAGCCGAGATCGAGCGCCGCCGGAGCCGGCGCGACCTCGAGCTTGGATCGGGCCGGCGGAGCGGGGGGTGCGGCCTGGGCGCGCGACGCTGCGGCCGCCTGGTCGGCGTCCTTGGTCTCGCGCTTCTGCTCCAGCTGGGCGCGCAGGCCCGTGCCGAAGCCCTTCTCCCGCTCGCCTGTCTCCTTGGCAACCGGCTTGGCCATTATTGCCCGCCGAACAGCGCGGTCAGGTTGAGGAGGGCGGGGCCTAGGATGACCAGGAACATCGACGGGAAGATGAAGATCACCGTCGGGAAGAGCATCTTCACCGGCGCCTTCATCGCCCGCTCCTCGGCGGCGGCCTGGCGGCGCAGCCGCGTGTCGGCGGCCTGGATGCGCAGGATGCGGCCGAGCGAGATGCCGAGCTGGTCGGCCTGGATGATCGCGCGGACGAATGCCGCGAGCTCGGGTGCGTCGACGCGCTGGGACATCTTCTTCAACGCCTCCGCGCGGCTCTCGCCGATGCGCATCTCGCCGAGCGCGAGGCCGAACTCCTCGGTCAGGGCGCCGGGCAGATGCTCGGTCAGCTTGGCGATCGCGCCGTCGAAGCCGAGCCCGGCCTCGACGCTCACCGCGAGCAGGTCGAGCGCGTCGGGCAGCTCAGCGCGGACGTTCTCACGCCGCCTGCGCGCGCGCGAGCCGATCACGAAGTCGGGGATCATGAACCCGCCGGCGCAGAGGGCGAGCCCGAAGAGGAGCGCCCCTCCGGCACCTGCCATCGCCTTGCCGAACAGGAGGCCGAGCACCACGCCCACCGCGGCGAAGCAGCCCTTCGCGGCGAGGAACGACGTGGTCGTCATCGTGCGGCCCATCCCGGCCGCCATCAGCTTGAGGCCGATCGCCTCGGTCGAGGTCTTCGGGCTGACTCGCAGCACGAGCCTGGCCAGCGACTGCGCCGCAGGCTGCAGCACGCGCTCCTTGAACGGCGTGCGCTGGCGCCCGGAGAGCAGGCGGACCCGTCCGTAGGTGGCCGCCCGGCGGGCGGACTGGAAGCGCTGTCGGGACGGCTCGGTCACGACCTCGCCGATCAGCAAGACCGCTCCGGCGAGACATCCAAGTGCGAGGAAGAGAAGCAGTGACATCGGCATCAACCTTTGAAGGAGACGATCTTTTTCAGGATCAGCGAACCGAACGCCATCAGGACGAGCATCATCCCGATCAGGAAATGTCCCTTCGCCGTGTGGTAGAGCGGATCCATGTACATGCGGTTCATCAGTGTGATCGCACCGGCGATGAAGAACGGGAGGCCGACCAGAACGTAGGCGGACATGCGGCCCATCGCGGTCAGCGAGCGGATCTTCCGCGCGAACTGCTGCCGCTGGCGAACCGTCTCGGCGACCATGTCGAAGAGGCCCGCGAGGCTACCGCCCACCTGGCGCTGGATCGTGACGGCAGTGATCGCGAACTCGAAGTTCTTCGAGCCGACGCGGTCCGACATCTCCAGGAGGGCGTCCTCCATCGGCCGGCCCAGGCTGGTGTCCGTAAGGACGCGCCCGAACTCGCCCGAAGCCGGATCCTGGCCCTCGTCGACGATCGTCTGGATTCCCTGGCGGAAGCTGTGCCCGGCCTTCAGCGAGGCCGCGAGCGTGATCAGCAGATCCGGAAGCTGGTTCTCGAAGGCGCGGAGGCGGCTCTTCGCCTTGAACATCACGAACCCGTAGGGGACGAACGCTCCGACGAGCATCGCGCCTGCACTTCCCCAGCTCGGGAAGCCGGCGACGGTGCCGAAGAGCCCGGCCGCGAGGCCGGCGCCGACCATGATGTAGAAAAGCTCGACCGTCCGGAGCCGGATGTCGGCCCGCTCGAGCAGCTTCTGCGCCGAGCGCCAGTGCTTGAGGCTCCCGAGCGCGCGCTCCGTGGCCAGGAACAGCCCGGAGGCCAGGGCGAGCCGCTCGCGCTTGCGCGCCTGCCGCACCCCGCGCGACGAGGCCGAAACGTGCGGCTCGAGCCGCTCGCGGACCCACGCGCGCCGCTGGCCGGCCATGAGCAGCCCGGCGGCGAGCAGCACGAGCGCTGCGACCGCGAGCATGACCGCGAGCGTCCCGCCGATCCCGCCGGCGGAGTCGGGCACGAGCGGAGACCCGGAGCTCGACGAGCCGGCGGTCAGCGAGCCGGGGACCATCAGCCGGGTCGTGGCCGAGCTGAAGCCGGCGACCGAAGCCTGGAGCTCGACGTTGGCTCCCGGGCGGGCAGCGGTGAGGTACGAGATCCGCCACGTGCGGGCAAGCTCGGCGGCGACCGAGCCATAGACCTTCCGGAGCACGCGGGAGGAGGCAGCGCTGTAGTAGGCGCCGCCCGTCTCGCGGGCGATCCGCTGCAGGGCGGCGGCGGTGAAGTCAGGCCCGGCGATGGCGATTGGATAGACGGCGACGCCTGCCTCGCGGGCAGACTTGATCGCAGCGGCGAGAGATGCCTTGCTGGAGACGTCCTTGCCGTCGGTGAGCAGGATCAGAACCCGCCCCGCCGATTCCTCGGCGGCGAGCGCCTGTGACGCCAGCACGACCGTGTCGTAGAGGGCGGTGCCGGACTTGGGGTCGATGTTCAGCGTTCGCAGTGCGTCGTCCGCGTCGATCGTCGCGGAGG
>JALZOQ010000422.1 GCA_030913835.1 Actinomycetota bacterium
GCCCAGGCCAGCTCGAGGGGTCGCAGATCGGGATTTCGGAAGACGTCTCGGAACGTGTGCAGCGAGTCCCCGGCCCGTGTTGCGAACGTCACGCGCGCAGGATGTCAATACCGATTGTGTTTTGGAAGAACGACGTGGGAAGATTCCACCACGGTTCCGCGTCTGGTGTGCAGTTGCGCACATCGCGCGGACCTTCTAGAAGGAGGAGAAATGTCAGAAGGACAGGACGAGGCCGTCCGCTCGGAAGACGAAGAGCCGGACGTTGAGGGGCACCGGGCGGACATCGGCCGGGCCGACGCAGGCCGTGCCGACGCAGGCCGTGCGGACGCAGGCCGTGCCGATGCCGGCATGGAAGGCGAGACCGACCGCAACGAGCCCTAGCCCCGTCGGTCTCACATGTTCGAACTGGGCCCGGCTTCGGCCGGGCTCAGTCGTTCTCGGGGCGGTCGGCGAGCAGCTCCTCGATCGCCTCGAGCAGGCGCAGCGTCGCTTCCCTCCTTGGCCTCGGCGCTTCGTCGAGCGCTCGCGCGATCCGCGCCACGACGGCGAGCTCGCTGCCTAGCACTGCGGCCTGCGCGCGCCGCGCCCGCCGGAGCAAGTCGAGTGCGATCGCGGCCTGATTCGCGAACAGGCCCAGCAGCTCGATCTCAGCGAGGCTGAAGGGGGCCTCCTGCGGCCGGTCGAGCACTTCGAGCACGCCGAGCGCGCGCTCTTCATGGAGGAGCGGGACCGCCATCAATCCTTTCGGGACGTAGCCGGTGCTCTCAGCGGCGTCTCGCGCGAAGCGAGGATCTTCGCCGACGTTCTCGATCACGAGCGGCTGGCGCGCGACCAGCACCCAGCCGGCGACCCCGGTGCTCGACGGGAAGCGGCGGCCCCGGAGCGTGTCGGAGCCTTCGCCGGCAACCGCTTCGAACACCAGCTCGTCCGTCTCCTCGTCGAGGAGGAAAATGGACGAAGCCTGCGCGCGGAAGATCGCTCGGGCGACTTCCACCACGGATTGCAGCAGTCCCTGGAACGACTCCTCGGCGCCGAGCACGCCGGCTGCCACCGCTGCCCGGAGCTCCTCGTCGCTCATCGTTCACCGCCCACGTTCGACGCGGTCAAGTAGAGCAAGCTCTTGAGCTGAAACGGTGTCAGCTCCCGATGCTTGCCTAGGATCAGGGCGCAGATCCCCGCGATGTGGGGCGTCGCGAAGCTATTTCCCGTCACGTGCAGGCTGCCACCGCCCAGCCAGGCGACCTCGAGGTTGAGCCCCCGCGCAAAGAACTCGACCGGTGGACGCGGGTTGTAGTAGTACGCAAAGGGATCGTCCTCCTCATGGCTGCCGACGGAGATGACCGAGGAGAAGCGCCAGGGATAGCTCTCGACGGGCATGTTGTGAGCCGAGGCGACGAGCATCGTGCTGCGGAAATAGGCGCTGTCGGCGAGCTCGTGCAACGTGTTCGCGAACTGACGCTTCGTCGTGGAGAGGCTCATGTTGATCACGTCGTAGTCCTGTTCGATCGCCCAGCGGAGACCTGCCAGCAGGACGCTTCCACTGCCGGTGTACCCGGCGCCGAGGACGCGCACGCTCGAGATCGAACAATCGGGCGCGAGCGCTCGGACGATGCCGGCGCACGCCGTCCCGTGCCCGCACAGGTCGCCTTCGGTGTCGTCGGCGACCGCCACCTCCTCGCCCACGGCGGTGAGCGCCACCGACCGTTCGATCGAGCCGACGAGCGGATGCCCGGCCTCGATGCCGCTGTCGAGTATGCAGACGCGGACGCCGGCTCCGGTCGCATCGCCCCACGCCCAGCCGCGCGTGACCTGGTCGGGCCAGTCCGCGGCTACCGCGAGCTCTCCGAGCGCTTCGGCGGGGAGGCTCCAGGCGGGAAGCGGCTCGGGCGACACGCCGTCGAGTCTACGAGGCTGCCGGGGATGCGCCGGGGAAGAAAGACGGCCCGAGGACCGTCTTGTGGTCGTCACCGACGAGCAAGGAGCCGCAAATGCTGTCCCACCCGATCGTGATGCAGGAGATCGCCCGAGCCCGCAACGACGACCTGCTGCGCGAGGCGATGCGCTATCGCCTGGCCGCCGAGGCGGCTCCCCGCGAATCGCGCGTCCGGCGAGCGCTGAGCTCCGTCGGCCCGGTCTTCGCCCAGCTGCGCCAGCGCCAGGTCGCGACGCGCCAGGCCGCGACGTCCGTGATCGTCGAGCCGGTCTGAAGCGAACCGCAGCGAAGCGAGAGCCGTCCGGCCGGGTCCGGGCGGCTCTTGTCTTTTTCCGGCCAGCACGTTAGAACCCGCGCAGTTCTCCGAACGTGCGGCCACCTCAGAAAGGGAGGCGCGATGAAGATCGTGATCCCACCGACCCTCGAGCAACGGACCCTGTTGCATGGAACCGTCAACGGCGAGAAGTTCACGATGCGCGGCGGGGGGATGGGCGCCCCTCACGATGGGATGGTTGAGACCGATCTCACCACGAATCCCGGGCCGGTCGGGTTCCCGATGGGCCTGATGGCGGTCTGCATCATCATGGGCTTCCCGACGTTCAGCAAGTACCCGAAGGGCACCCACGACCTGTTCAAGATCTCGGACGGCTACGAGTACGAGCGTCACCTGCGTTTCGACAACGGCGGCACGCTCGACACGGTCAGCAAGGTCAGCTACCACGGTTCCCGCAGCGGCGACTTCCGCGTCCAGCACGTCGAGGGTGATTTCAAGGTCGACGGGACCGTCGACGCGCCCGATCTTGCCAGCGTGGATCCGCTCATCGAGACCTTCGAGCCGGCGGGGCAGGGTCGGATCAAGAGCACGTTCCGAATCGTCTGGCGGACGAGCGACGGCGGCGAGTTCACCGCGAACGCCGACAACGAATATCGCCTCAAGCACAAGCAGGAGCTGCCGTTCGCCCACAAGCGGAGGATCGAGTTCGACTCGCAGTTCAGCCCGGACCGCATCCGGCAGTCCGAGCGCCTGACGATGTCCCCCGCGTAAGCTCGGCCAATGGTCAGGAAGACCGTCACGGTCGTCTTCGTCGACCTGACGGACTCCACCTCGCTCGGCGAGTCGCTCGACGCCGAGGCGCTGCGCGGCGTGCTCGACCGCTACTTCGCGGCGGCTTCCGGTGTGATTGAGCGCCACGGCGGAACCGTCGAGAAGTTCATCGGCGACGCGGTGATGGCGGTGTTCGGGATTCCGGCGACGCACGAGGACGACGCCCTGCGCGCACTGCGGGCGGCGACCGAGATCCGGGCTGCGGTCGCCGAGCTGAACCGAGGTCTCGCGCCGGGGCTGGACCTCGAGCTCGCGGTGCGCATCGGCATAGCCACGGGCGAGGTCGCCACGAGCGAGGACGTCACCTCCCAACGTCTCGTCACCGGCGACGTGGTCAACGTCGCCTCGCGGCTCCAGGGAGAGGCGCAGCCTGGGGAGATCCTGGCCGGGAAGACGACGCTCCGTCTCGCCCGCGAAGGAGTCGAGACCGGCGAGCCGCGCACGCTGACCCTGCGCGGCAAGGCCGAGCCGGTCGAGGCCGCGTTGGTGCTGCACGTGCCCGAGCGGGGCGGCGCGGCGCGTCCTGAGAGCGGCGCGGCCTTCGTGGGCCGCGACCTCGAGTTGACGCTCCTCAGGCAGTCTTTCGAGCGGGCCGTCAGCGGCGAGACGTGCCAGCTGTTCTCATTGCTTGGACCGGCCGGTGTTGGTAAGTCACGACTGGCGGCCGAGCTCCTGGACGGGCTCGACGACCAGGCGACAGTGCTGCGCGGAAGCTGTCTGCCGTACGGCGAAGGGATCACGTTCTGGCCGGTGCGGAAGGTGGTCGAGCAGGCCGCCGGGATCGACGAGACGACCAGCGCCGCGGACGCCCGAGCCAGGATCCTGGCGCTCGTGGTGGGTGAGGACGACGCCGAGCGGATCGTCACGGGGGTGGCGGCGGCCACCGGGCTGGCCGAGGATCCCGTTCCGGCCGAGGAGACGTTCTGGGCCGTGCGGAAGCTGCTCGAATCGCTTGCCGAGCGCCAACCGGTCGTCGTCGTCCTCGACGATCTCGACTGGGCGGAGCCGACCTTGCTCGATCTGATCGAGCATCTCGCCGACTGGAGCCGCGGCTATCCGATCTTCGTGCTCTGCCTCGCCCGGCCCGAGCTCCTCGAGACGCGGGCAGGGTGGTCCGGCGGGAAGCTCAACGCGGTGACGACGTTGCTGGAGCGGCTCTCGGACGACGATTGCCGGGAGCTGCTCGAGTCGGCGTTCGGCCGCGGCGAGCTCGCAGCCCGCCTGTGCGAGCGGATCTGCCCGGCCGCCGAGGGAAATCCGCTCTTCGTCGAGGAGATGCTCGCGATGCTGATCGAGGACGGCTCGATTCGCCCGGCGGGAGCCGGCTGGGAGCTGGGCCGCGAGCTCGAGGACGTGCGGCTGCCGCAGACGATTCAGGTGCTGCTCCAGGCGCGGCTCGACCGGCTCGGGCCGGAGGAGCGCTCGACGCTCGAGCGGGCCTCGGTGATCGGGAACGTCTTCTCGCTTCGAGCGCTACGCAGCCTCGCCGAAGGCGACGCCGAAGCCGACGTCGCTCTCGAACGGCCCGTCCGCAAGGAGCTGCTCAGGCCGGATCGCCAGGCCTTCGCCGCCCGCGACGGCTTCCGCTTTCGGCATGCGCTCGTGCGCGACGCGGCCTACGGCGGCTTGTCGAAGTCGACCCGGGCCGATCTCCACGAGCGGTTCGGCGACTGGCTGGCGGGCGACGGCGCGGGACCCGGCCGCCAGTACGAGGAGATCGTCGGCTACCACCTCGAGCAGGCACATCAGCTCAAGGCGGACCTCAGCTTGCCCGACGCCGAACTGGCGCGGCGCGCCTCCGAGC
>JALZOQ010000417.1 GCA_030913835.1 Actinomycetota bacterium
CGCACGGCCTGAGGACGGCGCCGCCAAGTCGGCGCCTTGGAAAGTGGAAAACGCTACGAGGCCGCAGTACGCTCTCGCCCTCAGTGGCCGCGATCCAGCTCGAGAACGTTTCGAAGGTCTACCCGGACGGGACGCGGGCGGTCCACGAGCTCGACCTCGAGATCGCCGACGGCGAGCTCGTCGTCTTCGTCGGGCCTTCCGGGTGCGGTAAGACGTCTGCTTTGCGCATGGTCGCGGGCCTCGAAGAGATCACCGAAGGCACGATCCGCATCGGCGACGAGGTCGTCAACGAGCTGCCTCCGAAGGATCGCGACGTCGCCATGATCTTCCAGAACTACGCGCTCTATCCGCACATGACCGCGTTCGACAACATGGCGTTCGCGCTCAAGCTGCGGAACCTGCGGCGCGACGAGCGCAACCGCCGCGTGCGTGACGCGGCCCGCGTCCTCGGCCTGAGCGACGTGCTCGACAAGAAGCCGCGGACGCTGTCGGGCGGCCAGAGGCAGCGGGTGGCGATGGGACGCGCGATCGTGCGCGAGCCGCAGGCGTTCCTCATGGACGAGCCGCTGTCGAACCTGGACGCGAAGCTGCGAGTCCAGATGCGCGCGGAGATCGCCAGGATCCAGCGCGACCTCCAGGTGACGACGATCTACGTCACGCACGACCAGAGCGAGGCCATGACGCTCGGCGACCGCGTCGCGGTGATGCGGAGAGGCGAGCTGCAGCAGCTCGACGTGCCGCAGGCGCTCTACCGCGAGCCGGTGAACCTGTTCGTGGCCGAGTTCATCGGCTCGCCGGCGATGAACCTCGTCGAGGCTGAGCTCGCACGCGTCGACGGAACGGCCTCCGTACGATTCGGGAGCCAGACGCTCCGGCTGCCCGCCGACGAGCTCGCGCGGCGTCCGGGCCTCGACGGCTACGTCGGCAAGACGCTCGCGCTCGGGATCCGCCCCGAGGACTTCGAGGACGCCAGGCTCGAAGGCGGCGCGGAGGGCGAGACGATCACGGCGACGACCGATATCCGCGAGGACATGGGCTCCGAGATCTATCTCCACTTCCTCGTGGATGCGCCGCCGGTGACCACCGCCGAGGTTCAGGAAGCGGCCGAGGACCCGACCGCGGTCGAGGTCGCAAGGGCTGACGCGGAGCGCGGCAGGACGCCCTTCGTGGCGCGCATCGACCGCGAGTCGAGCGCCCGGGAAGGCGAGCCGGTCGAACTGCACGTCAGCACGCAGCGCCTGCACTTCTTCGACCTCGAGACCGGCCGCTCGATCGGGCATTCCGGGAACCCGCAACAGCCCGCGTGACGGACCCCCTCGCGCGGGTCGAGCGCGCCACCGGCGTGCCGGGCCTCGCGGAGCTCCTGGCGGAACGGCTCACGACGAGCGACCTGACGTCGCTCCTGCTCGAGGTCACGCGCCGTCGCGCCGCCCGCTTGGAGCCGCGCGACGTCCTGGCGCAGTACGAGCGCGACCGGTTCGTGCGACCCGCCGAGGACGCAGAGCGTCTGGCCGAGCTCGAGCAAGCGGCGCTCTCACTCGTACCTGAGGACTTCGAGCGCCTCGAGCTCTCGCCACTTGCCCCGCTCGGCTCCGGCTCCGCACTCGCCGGCGTGAGCCAGGACTGGGCTGTCGCGACCGTCCGGGGATCCGAGGTCGTCGCGGACGTGACCACCGTGCTCGCGGTCGAGGCAGCGGTGTCGCGGCGGCAGTGGCGCGACGAGGTGAAGCTCTGCGCCTGCGAGCGCGTCGTCCGGCCGCAGGCCTCGTCCGATCCGGTCCGGCTGGCTCATTTCCGCCTGCTCGGCCTGTGCACGGCGGGCCGCGGCGAGCGCTGGCTCGAGTGGGAGACGCGCAACGCGACCGAGCACCTGACGTTCTACTGGCGCCTCCTCCAGCGCCTCGGTGCAACGGACGTCGAGATCCGGCTCGGAGGCGGCCTCGAGCTGGAGATCGCGGCGACGCAGCACGCCCAGGAGCGACCGTATTACACCGGAGGGTGGTTCTCGATCGACGTCGGCGGCGCGAACGTCGTCGACGGCGGCTTCGTCGACTGGACGCAGAAGCTCCTCAGCGACCGGAAGGAGCGCTGCCTGATCAGCGGCGCCGGGATCGAGCGGCTCGCGGCCGTCGCGGAGTAAAATCCGCGCGTGGCGACGACCGAGACCAACAGCGCGCTGGGCCAGCAGATCGTCGAG
Organism: Actinomycetota bacterium; assembly: GCA_030913835.1. Classification (GTDB taxonomy): domain Bacteria; phylum Actinomycetota; class Thermoleophilia; order Gaiellales; family Gaiellaceae; genus UBA5186. Next base: position 2,198 of record JALZOQ010000417.1, read on the forward strand.
GACGCGAAGCGCTACGTCCTCTACTCGTGGTCGGTGCAGAGCCAGATCAACCCGATCGCGGTGGCCGGCGCCGAGGGGCGCTACTTCTGGGACTACGACGGCAAGCGCTACCTCGACTTCGCCTCGCAGCTCGTCAACATCTCGATCGGCCACCAGCACCCCAAGGTCGTCGCCGCGATCAAGGAGCAGGCGGAGCAGCTCGCGACGATCGGCCCGCCGATGGCGACGGAGTCGCGCTCACGCCTCGGCAAGCTGCTTGCCGAGGTCACGCCAGGCGACCTTTCGATGTCGTTCTTCACGAACGGCGGCGCCGAGGCGAACGAGAACGCGATCAAGCTCGCGCGCTGGGCGACCGGCCGGCACAAGATCGTCGCGCGCTACCGCTCCTACCACGGTGCCACCGCGGGCGGGATCACGCTCACCGGCGACCCGCGCCGCTGGGCGGCCGAGCCTGGGATTCCGGGCGTCGTGCGCATGTTCGACCCCTACACCTACCGCTGCTCCGCGGGCCATCCCGACCCGTGCCCGATCTGCACCGGCGGCCCGCCCCTCGAGGAGCTCCTCCAGTACGAGGGCGCCCAGACGGTCGCCGCGGTGATCCTCGAGACCGTGACGGGCACGAACGGCGTGATCGTGCCGCCGGACGGCTACCTGCAGTCGATCCGCGAGGTCTGCGACCGGCACGGGATCCTGCTGATCTGCGACGAGGTGATGGCCGGCTTCGGCCGCACAGGCAAGTGGTTCGCCTGCGAGAACTGGGACGTCGTCCCGGACATCCTCACGGTCGCCAAGGGGATCAACTCCGGCTACGTGCCGCTCGGCGCGATGATCATCTCGCGCAAGCTCGCCGACTGGGTGCGCGACAAGCCGTTCGCCGGCGGGCTCACATACAGCGGCCATCCCCTGGCCTGCGCCTCGGGCGTCGCGTCGATCGAAGCCTTCCAGGAGGAGGGGATCGTCGAGAACGCGGCCGCGATGGGCGAGGTGTTCGCCGAGGAGCTGCGCGGCCTGCAGGAGCGCCATCCGTGCATCGGCGAGGTGCGCGGCCTCGGCTGCTTTTGGGGGCTCGAGCTCGTCAAGAACCGCGAGACCCGCGAGCCGCTCGTCCCGTTCAACGGCACCGGCGAAGCGGCCAAGCCCGTCACCGCGCTGGCGAAGGCGGCGCTCGAGCGCGGCCTGTACCTGATGACGCACTGGAACGTCGTGATGGTGTGCCCGCCGCTGACGATTACGCGCGAGGAGATCGACGAGGGCATCGCGGCACTCGACGAAGCGCTCTCCGTCGCGGACGAGTTCACGGCCTGAGCGTTCCCGACGAGATCCGCGATTTCGCGGCCTTCGCGGGCGTGTTCACTCCGCTCCAGCCCGGCTGGGAGCGCTTCGAGAACGAGCGCTACGTCCTCAACCTCGGCGTCTTCGCGGGCCTGACCTTCGTCCAGCGGCTGCGGCTCGCGGAGGACGAAGTGGAGCAGACGTACGAGGAGGTCCGCGGGCTTGTCGCCGATCGGGATCACTACAACACGACGTGGTGGGTCGACGACCGCGCGACACCGGCCGACCTCACCGAGCGTCTGCTGGCGCTCGGTCTCCGCTTCGGCGAGGAGCCGCGGCTCGAACAGCACGGAACCGGGATGGCGCTGCTCGAGGAGCCGCCCGGCGTCGAGGGCGTCACGGCTCGTGCGGCCGACACGCTCGAGGAGTGGAATCTCGCCGCGGAGATCGGGAACGAGGTCTTCGCCGTCCCCGAGGAGGATCGCGAAGCCCAGCGCAAGACCTCTACGGCTCGGTTCGAGGCTCAGCGCGCGCAGGGCGGCGGGACACGCTTCCTCGCGTGGGTGGACGGCAAGCCGGCGGCCTCGGCGACGGTCGTCTGGGCTTCGCTCGGAGGCCTGTGCCTCGG
>JALZOQ010000439.1 GCA_030913835.1 Actinomycetota bacterium
GTGTGGAGCCCGCCGATGTGACCTATCTGGAGACGCATGGCACCGGCACTCAGCTGGGCGATCCCATCGAGCTCAACGCGCTCGGCGAGGTCTTCGCGGGTCGGACGAGCCCTCTTCTGGTGGGGTCGGTCAAGGCCAACATCGGACACCTCGAAGAGGCGGCCGGGCTGGCGGGCGTCATCAAGGCCGTTCTCATGCTGCGGCATCGCATGATCCCGCGGCAGATCCACTGCGACGTGCTCAGCGACAACGTGGACTGGGCCGACCTCCCGCTTGAAGTGCCGAGGACGCTGATGCAGTGGCCGGACGCTCCCGCGATCGCCGCGGTGAGCTCGTTCGGGATGAGCGGGACGAACGCGCACGTCGTGCTCGAGGCCTTCGACGTTCCGCCAGCGTCCCGAAGCGTCCAGCGTCGGAGCTTCGTCTTCCCGCTCTCGGCGCGCGACGAGGAGGACCTGGACGCCATGGTGCGCCAGCTCGTGGACGGGCTGTCGGCGGACCACGACGTCGCCGAGGTCGCGTATACCCTGCAGATCGGTCGCAAGCGCCATCGGTGCCGTCTCGCCGTAGTCGCGTCCGACATGCAGGCGCTGCGGACGCTCTTGCAGGCCGTGCTGAACGGGGCAGCTGTCGGCTCGGAGGTGGTGCGAGGCGATGGCGCTGGCGAGGTCGAGGGGCGGCCGCTTGCAACCGAGGCCGCGTTGCAGCTGCTGGCCGACGAGGAGCTCGCCACGCTCGCGACGCTCTGGTGTGAAGGCTACGTGGTCGACTGGTCCGCGCTCTGCGGGGCGACCATACCGCGGCGCGTCCCGCTCCCGACCTACCCGTTCAAGCGGGAGCGCGTCTGGCTCACCAGTCGCGAGTCCATCAAGGCCAAGGTACCTTCGCCGCCCGAGGCAGACGCCTCCGAGCGTCGGCAGAACGGGCATCCCGAGGTCGCCGCGGCCACGGCGACCCAGCTTGCCGCCAGCTCAGGTTCCGCCAGCGGGCGCGATGCGTCCGCCTCGCCGCCTCAGGGCGAGCCGGTCGCGTCGTCGAACGGGCGCGACAGCGGCGCACCGGCCCTGCCCGCCGTTCCGGGGGCCGCGCCGCAGCCTGTGAGCCATCCGGCGAGCGCGGTGATTGATGCCCTTCGCGCCCATCTCGCGGAGCTGTTCGGGACGGTGCCCGACGGGCTTTCCCTCGACGCGCCATTCGACGAGCTCGGGGCTGACTCGCTGACCTTCATGCGCGTCAGCCAGTTCGTCCGCGACCGGTTCCACGTCACTCTCTCCTTCCAGCAGCTCATCGAGGACGCATCGACGTTGCAAGAGCTCGCTGCGATCGTGTCGTCCAAGATGCCCGCATCAGCACCGGATTGGTCGCCAGAGCCGGCACCCTCAACGAAGGCTGCACCCTCAACGAAGAGTGAGCCCGCGTTCCGCTCGGGCCCGAGTTCCTTGGGGATGAGCGGTCACCAAACCGAAGGCCTGACCGAGCAGCAGGCGCGTTTCCTCGCCGAGCTGATCGACGCCTATACCGCGCGGACGGCTGGCTCGAAGGCGGAGGCTGAACGGGACCGCTCCGTGATGGCCAACTGCCGGACGCTGCCGTTCCAGTCTCTGTGCAAGGAGATGACCTATCCGATCGTTGTCGATCGCTCTGCAGGCTCGCGCTTCTGGGACATCGACGGCAACGAGTACCTGGACATCTCGATCGGCTATGGCGTCCACTTCTTTGGCCATCAGCCAGACTTCATCGTCGATGCGCTGCGTGAGCAGCTGGAGAAGGGCGTGCACATCGGCCCTCAGGCCAGCCAGTCCGGCAATGTGGCGCGCCTGCTCTGCGAGCTTACCGGCCTGTCCCGAGCGGTGTTCTGCAGCTCCGGGACGGAGGCGGTGATGGCCTCGTTGCGCTTTGCCCGCGCCGCGACCGGCCGTACGCGGTTCGTGATGTTCGAGGGCTCCTACCACGGCTGGTCCGATCCCACTCTGGCGCTGCCCGCTGGACCCCGCGGATCGATCCCTATGGCGCGTGGCATCGGCGCCGGCGCCATGAGCGATGTCGTCGTCCTCGAGTACGGGGCGCTTGAGAGTCTGGAAACGATTCGTGCACTGGCCCCTGAACTCGCCGCGGTGCTCGTCGAGCCGGTGCAGAGCCGGCGGCCCGACCTTCAGCCTGTGGAGTTCCTTCGTGAGCTCCGGCAAATCACACGGGCGGCCGGCGCGGCGCTGGTCTTCGACGAGATCATCACGGGCTTCCGGATCCATCCCGGCGGAGCGCAGGCGTGGGCCGGCGTGGACGCCGATCTCGTCGTCTACGGGAAGATCCTCGGTGGCGGCATGCCAATCGGCGCGATCGCAGGGCGTCCGGAGTTCATGGACACGGTCGACGGCGGTGCCTGGAGCTACGGCGATGACTCGAGTCCGACCGTGCCGACGACCTTCTTCGGCGGAACGTTCAACAGGAACCCGATGTCGATGGCTGCCGCCCAGGCGGTCCTCACGCGTCTGAAGGCGGAGGGTCCGCAGCTGCAGCAGCGGCTGGGCGACACGGTCACCGCGCTCGCTGACGAGTTCAACGCGTTCTGTCGCGAGGAGGATTTCCCGCTTCAAGTCGTCCACTTCGCATCCCTGTTCCGATTCATCGGCGAGGGTGACTACAGCCTCCAGCGCTTCCCGATCCCCATCGATCTGTTCTTCTACATGCTCGCGCTCCAGGGGATCTACGTCCTCGAGAGCCGCGTCTGCTTCCTCTCGGTCAGTCATACCGCCGACGACGTCCAACACATCGTTGAAACGGCGAAGTCGTGCCTTCGCGCGCTGCGCGCGGGCGGCTTCTTCCCGACGAGCAAGGCAGCCCTGCCTCCGGCGATTCCGGTCGGCAATCGACTGGCCGAGGACGCACGCCTCGACGCTGCGTTCTCCGTGCCGGCGCTGCGCGCCGTCGGTCCACCTGACGACGTGCTGCTGACTGGTGGTACCGGGTTCCTCGGCGCCCACCTCGCCGCAGAGCTGCTGCGCGCCACCCCTGCTCGGGTCCACTGCGTGGCACGAGCCGACGACGCTGAGCAGGCGAAGAATCGTGTCATCGGCAACCTCGAGGCCAACGGTTGTTGGGACAACGCGTTCGCAGCGCGGATCGTCGGCATCCCCGGTGACCTGGCGCGCCCCGGGCTCGGCCTCGCCGACACAACCTGGCGCGAGCTCGCCGAGACGATCGACGCGATTTACCACAACGGCGCGCACGTCCACTCGTTGCTCTCGTACGACAAGCTCCGCGCACCGAACGTCGAGGGAACGCATGAGCTGCTGCGACTGGCTGTCGATGGCACGGTCAAGGCGTTTCACTACATCTCGACCGATGCCGTGTTCGATGCCCATGGCTACCTTCGTCAAGCCAGGATCTACGAGGACGAGCCGCTGACGCACGCCGATACGCTGTATGGCGGCGGATACGCCGAGACCAAATGGGTCGCCGACAACCTCGTCGCGCATGCTCGCGCCGCCGGTCTCCACGCCTCCATCTACCGTCCGGGCACCGTCACCGGTGCGTTGGCGGGAGGTTGTGGGCAGGTCGGCGACTACTTCACGCGGTTTATCCGGGGGAGCATTCAGCTCGGCATCTGCCCGGATATCGATGCGACGATCGATCTCGTGCCGGTAGACGTCGTCGCGCAGTCAATCGTCGCGCTCTCGCAGGCCAAGAACGGGCCAGGCACCTTTCACCTCGCACACCCGGAGCCGATCGGCTACGGCCAGCTCGTCCAGGCCATTCGCGACGCCGGCTACCCGCTCGAGATCGTGCCGCTGCACGTCTGGGAGGCGGCGCTGGCCGACCTGCGATACGAAGACGACAACGCCCTGTATCCGCTGCTGCCGCTGTTCCTCGAGTCGTCCGACCCCATCTTCCGCCGAGCTCGGCTCGACGCGCGAAACACAGTGGCCTCGGCCACCGCGTTCCGCAAGACCTGTCCTCCGCTCGTCGACCTGATCCCGACGTACCTCAAGCGCTTCCGGGCGGAGGGATTGCTGGAGCTACGCGGTAGAGAGCCAGTGGCTCGCTAGCGACACGGATGCGACCACCGACCGAGGATCCCATCGTGAACGTGAGCCGCATCGACCACGAGTGGCTTCGGCGTCACGTCAGTTGGTCGCTGACCGGCGCAGAGCCAATCGGCGTGGAGTCGATCTCGCACTCCGGCGGCGTCATGGGCACCGTCCACCGGATCACGTGCGGCGGCTGGTCTGCTGTCTTCAAAGGTCCGCCGAACGACCCCACCGCCTTGAACGGCCTGGTTCCCGGGACCGACCTGCTCGGACGAGAAGTGCAGTCGTACCGGTTTCTCGCTGCGCGCGGTCCGACGGCTTCGAGGGTCGCACCGGAGTGCTGGTGGTCGGCGCTAGGTCCCGACGGCCTCGCGGCCCTCGTCTTGGAGGATCTCGGCGCGACCGACCCACTTCCTGGCGTGATGGCGTCGGGCTTCGGACGCGACCAGGCGACGGCCGCCGTCCGCTGCCTCGCAATCGTCCACGCCAGCCTCGCGATGACCACAAGCGACGCGCTAACGTCACCCTATCCCTGGCTGTTCTCAGCGTCGTCTCCCGGGCTTGCCGCGTGGATTCGACTGGGCATCGACGACTTGCCACGCGTGCTGGCATCGCGCTGGCCTGCGTGGCGGCACGGCCAGGCGCTCGACCGCGTCCGGAGCATCGACGTCGAAGCGCTGATCCGGCGATCACACGTGGGCGCGAATTGCGTCGCGTTCTGTCACGGCGACGCATGGGCGGGGAACGCCCTCTGGAGGTCGGGGGAGGACGCAACGCAGCGCACCGAGGCGGTGCTGATTGACTGGCAGTACGCAATGTGGGGCAACCCGCTGTCTGACGTCGCGCTCCTGCTGCTCTCGTCGCTCACGCCAGCGGCTCGCGACGCCTGGGAGGAAACGTTGCTAGCCCAATACCACGAGACACTGATCGCGCATTGCGAGCTCGACTACACGCTCGGCGCGTGCCGGGAGGATCTCCAACGCGCGGAGCCCTTCGCTGCGGTCGTGGCACTGGCGACCCTCGAGGCGTACACGGAAGGAATGCGGCCGGAGGAGCTCGCGCGCTATGCCGCGACTGCAAGGACGGCGCTGGACCGGGCCGGCATCAGCGTCCCCTCCGCCGGGCGGGAGCGCTTCGACCCGGTGACGATCAATCCCACGGGAGCTTCATCATGGACATGAGCCTCTTCTACTTCTCCGACTACTGCCTCGGCGATACGCCCGGGGGTCGCTATGACCTGTTGCTCGAAGGTGCACGGTTCGCCGATACCCATGGCCTCGTGGCGGTGTGGACCCCGGAGCGCCACTTCCATCCCTTTGGAGGCCTCTACCCCAATCCGTCCCTGACCGGGGCAGCGGTCGCCGCCATCACGCGGAACGTCCAGATCCGCGCCGGCAGCGTCGTCATCCCACTTCACCACCCGTTGCGGGTCGCCGAGGAGTGGGCGGTCGTCGACAACCTGTCAGGCGGACGCGTCGGGCTGTCGTTCGCGTCGGGCTGGCATCCCACCGACTTCGCGCTGCGGCCCGGCGCGTACGCCGACCGCCGCGCGACATTCGGCCCTGCGATCGATCAAGTTCGCCGGCTGTGGCGCGGGGAGGAGATGGACGTGGTCGACGGGACGGGGAATCCCACGCGCGTGCGCATCTATCCGCAGCCGGTCCAAGCTGAGCTGCCAGTGTGGGTGACCAGTGCTGGCTCCATCGAGACCTTCCGCATGGCCGGTGAGCTGCGCGCGGGCCTGCTGACGAACCTGCTGGGACAGGATTTCGACGAGCTCGGGCCGAAGATCGCCGTCTATCGTGCCGCGGCTGCCGAGGCGAGCGACGGCGAGTCCGCCGGTCACGTCGTCCTCATGATCCACGCGTTCATCGACCAGGACGCCGACCGGGCGCGTGAGATCGTCCGTGAGCCGTTCTGCGCCTACCTGCGCAGCTCGTTTTCGCTGATCGCAGGATCGGCGCTCGCCGACAGCGGTATCGATCCGGCGACCATGCACGAGAGCGACATCGACTACGTCGTCAGGCGATCGTTCGACCGGTACTTCGAGACCAGTGGGCTCTTCGGCACGTTGGAAATGGCCGAGGCGATCCTCTCTCGCGTGGCCACGATGGGGATCGACGAGATCGCCTGCCAGATCGACTTCGGCGTCGAGCCGAGCGTCGCGTTGCGGGGCCTCTCGCATCTGGCCGAGCTGCGCGAGGTGGCCAGTCGCACGCCGGCCACATGACGACCGGGGTGGTGTACCGCATGATCACACTCTGGTGGTCGCGAGTTGACCATGACGTGGCCGCGGTCTCACGACCGCTCTCCGAGGGCGAACGACGGCATGTCGCGTCCATCGTCGATCTACCCACGCGCATGTCGCAGGCGCACTCCTACGTGATGCGCCGCCACGTTCTTGGGCGGCGACTCGGTCTGGAGCCCGGGGCGATCAAATTCAAGCGCCGGTGCACTCGTTGCGGCTCTTTGAGTCACGGGAGGCCGTCGCTCGCAAACGAGGATGCCCGAGCCATCAGCTTCTCGGTCAGCCACAGCGCCACGCATGTGGTCGTGGCGGTCGCCGACGTTCCGTTGGGGGTTGATGTCGAAGTGCAGCGTTCCAACGAGGTGTGGGCCGAGGTGCGCCCCCTCGTCTCCCATCCGCGCGATCGCGTCTGCAGCGACCTGCATCGTTGGACGGGCAAGGAAGCCGCGCTCAAGCTCTTGGGCGTTGGCCTGGCGCATCCGATGGCGGAGGTCTGCCTTGAGGGCTGCCGATGGCGCGCAGGCCTGCCTCTCGAGCCATCAACCGGATACGTGACCTGGCATCCGCTAGGCGGCCGCGTACTTGCCTCCGTTGCGTCGATGACGACCGCGAGGGTCGAGGCGAGACGGTGGCCGTGAGCGATCTGCCCCGCGTGGCCCTAGTGTGGGACGGAGGCGCGGCGACCGCCGATCGACTCCGGCCTCTCGCTCCCTGACTTCTGACAGCCGATCGACCAGTCGAGCTGTCTTCCGACGCTGCGGCGTGAGCAGGCAATGAAGAACGTCTGGCCCTCGCGCATCCGCGGGCCAGGTCGGGCGTCTCGCGGCGCCAGAGGACCTGTCCTGGTTCACGACGGGCGCATGACGCCGTTCGCTCGCATCCTCGGCGCCCACTCGATCTCGACGCTTGTTGCTCGTTCTCGGGCTGCGCGCTCCGCTGGCGGTGCTGGCTGCCTTTGCCGCGGTCTCAGGACTCACGCTGTCGCTTGCCGAGACGCTTTGGACGACATCGCTGCAACAACGCGTCGGCGACGAGCTGCTGGCTCGTGTCAGCGCCTACGATTGGCTCGGCTCCACGGCCGGTCGACCACTGGGCTTGGCCCTCGCAGGCGTCCTCGTGTCGTTGGCGGGACCCGAGACGGTACTCCTGGTCGCTAGTGCCGGGTTTGCCGTCGTCGCGGTTGCCGCGACCTTCTCCATTGCTCGGTCCGTGGCTCTCGAGCCGATCGACTGACGGAGCGTTCTCCGGCCGTTCGTTGCGAACGCCGCCGCCTTTGACGCACGTCGTCTCCCCTCGCATACTCCGTCTGTGTCGCCCGGAAGCCTCGTCGAGCACCGAACGCGCGGAGGGCGAGTCGAGGTCGTAAACAGCCTGTCCGACGACGAGTGGAGGAGCCTCACTGGGACGTCCATATATGCGACGCCCCACTGGATGCGTCTGGCCGCGCAATCGGCCGCCGAGCACGGGGCGGTGGCGGACTTCATCGTGGCGCGCCGCGACGATGGCGCGGTGGGCGCGGCCCTGCCGACCTACAGCGTCACTTCCATGCACAACGAGGTGTACGACCCGGCGGCCGCCTTCGGCCCCTTCCTAGCCGAGGCGTGGCCCGAGGCCGGGCCGTGGTTGCCGGGCATCCTGGCCGGCGGTTTCTCCGGCTACCGGACGGAGCTTCTGCTGGCGAAGAACGCGGGCCGCGACGAGAGACTTGCGGCCGTCGAGGCAGTGGTGCGCCACTGTCTCGAGCTGATCGAAGAGCGACGGCAGAACGCCTTGTGGCTCATGTGCGTGCCGTCCGACGACGCAGCGATTCTCGCCGCTGCGCTTGCGTCGCGCGGGGTTCTGCTCCTGCACGACGTCGAATTCGACATGGAGATCGGCTGGAACAGCCTGCCAGAGTACGTCTCCGCGCTGCCGAAGCATCGCCGCCGTACGACCAAGGCGGAATTGCGCTCGGTCCGCGAGGACGGTTCGAGTGTCGTCTATCGGCGGCTCAGCGACGTGTCGGATCAGCTGGTTCCTTTGTACGCGGCATTACTGCGTAAGTACGGCACCTCTAACCCGGAGGAACAGGCCAGGGCGCGCCTCGATCGGCACGTGGCGTTTCTAGACGAGTTGAGCTTGGTCGCGCTCTGCGAGAGAGGCGGCCAACCGATCGGGTTTTCGCTCCTCTGCCCGGTCGACGACACGCTCTACTGTCGCTTCGTTGGCTTCGACTACGAGATCGCCACCCATTCGGAGTACTTCAACCTCGCCTTCTACGAGCCGATCCGTCTCGCGACGGAGCGTGGCTTTCGCCGACTGCACTGGGGGCTCGCCGCAGCTGAGGCGAAGCTGCGGCGCGGCGCCCGGGCGCGTCCGCTGTGGGCCGTGCTCGCGCGCCCCGAGGGGGTTCCAGAGGACGTCCGCGCAAGTGCGCGTATCTACAATCGCCAGAAGGCAGAGCGGTTCCGGGAGGAGCACGAGGTTTTTGCGCCATGGGGACTGGACGTCGACGGCTGGGACATCCTGAGTGGCGACTAATCACAGCTCGAGCTCGATCGCGGGCCCCGAGCCGGCCTCCGGCGAGATCGCGATCCGCAGCATCCGGTCAATCACCGACATCGATGCCGCCGATTGGGACGCTCTCGTCGACGAGCGCGGCATGTATCAGTCGTATCGCTGGCTGCTGTTGCGCGAGGACGACGTCGGAGGCCGCGTCTCGTACTTGCTAGCGGACCGCGCCGGGAAGCTCGTTGGCGCCGTCGCTCTCTACGGGCCGCCGCCGGGCCGACACGCCGAAGGTCAGGCCGACACAATCCGGGTCGGGACCATCGTCGGCCACCGAAACCGCCTGCTCGTGCGGCCGGGGACGGGAGAGGCGGAGCAACTGACGGTGCTGACCGCGCTCGTCGGCGGCGCCCGGGGAGTTGCGGCGGCGCAGGGGTACGAAAGTCTCGTGTTCGAGTACCTGACGTCGTCAGACGTGCAACGGCTCGGGTCTGCCGTGCCCGTTACGGCTACGTTCGCCGGCTCGGAGTTCGAGATCGTGACGAATGGTCGCTCGCTGGGGACGTACCTCGGCCGGCTCTCCGCCTCGATGAGGTCGCAGGTGCGGCGGGAGATGAGGCGCTTCACCTCGGCCGGCTGGCGCGGCGAGACCGAGAGCGCGTCAGCCGTGTATCGCCAGGCCGTGCCGCTTCTGATCGCCACCGAGGCGAAGTACGGACGTGTGTTCGGCGACGCGGACGTGTCTCAGTTTCTCAGGCAATACGCGGAGCGAATGGACGACAGCGGCGTCGCGTTCACGTGCCGCGATGGCGATCGGCTGGTCGGCCTCTCGCTGTTATTTCGCTGGAAGAGCGCACTGTATGCTCGTGTCGTCGGCTTTGACTACGGCGCGTTGCGCGGCTCGTTCGAGTACTTCAACCTTCTGTTCTACCGCCCGATCGCGTACATGCACGAACACGGCCTCGATACGCTGCACCTCGGCATTCAGGGCGGGTGGGACGCCAAGGTGCGACGCGGCGCGACTGCCGCGCCGCTCTGGTCTTGTGTCGTCCCCGCGAGCGGAGAGGGCGGTCGGGTCGATTGGCAGGATCTCGCGACCGCGCAGGAGTTCGCACACGAGGTCCAGGCAGTAGCGCCCGCCGCAATTCATCAGGACGAGTGGCAGCCCGTCACCCCCGGAGCTCCCAGGCGCTAATCGAGAGCTCCGCTCTCGAGCTCGAGCCATGAGCGGTGCCAGGCCAGGCCGCAGCGTCGATCACACGGGCCCGCTCGTCCGAGCACGTCGCCGCTGCAGCGCACGCCGCGGAGGACGTACCACTTGTCGCGGGGCGGCGCGATCCCGTGCGTGCGTACCTCCCAGTGCGACGTCGGATCCAACCTGCGGTCGATCGCAAAGCGCCTGCCTGCCAACGTCAGCATCTCGGGCGAGGGCGAGATGCCATCCAGCCGCCCGTCGACTCCGAGCGTTCGGAGGATCATGTCCGCGCTCTTGACGCGTACCACGGCCATGCGCGCCTGCGACGGCCTCATGGGAACATCGCCGGCCTCGGGCGGCGAGGCAGGCTCGAGCCACTCGTCCTTGAAGATGAGCGCACACGAGTAGCCGCATCCTGGGACGCCGTCGAGACCGTCGCAGGTGACGTCCTTGAGCACTACGGCGCCTGTGACCCGCGCCATGCGAAAGTCGTCGCCAATGATCCGCCTGACTACGCGGTCGACCTCGTAGACTCCTCCGCAATACGACCACTGGCGGTCCGTGAACAGCAGGCCGCGTAGCCGCCCGCCTTCGTCGAGCGTCGCCTCGATCGCCTCCGGGCCCTTCACTCGCACCCAGTCGCCGGCACGGTAGATAGACGCCGCTCCCGGGCCGACCGGCCCCCGGTCGGTGAGCGCTCGTCGCAGCCAGAACCGTGCCGCGCGAGCCCAGCGGAGAGGTAGCGGCCGGACGCATGGCGATTGCTCAAATTGACATCGCTCGGCGCGGGCCAATGACGCCGCCAGGAGTCGAATGGGCCTCAAGAGCAGCCTTCAGCCGGAGGGGTCTGTGACACAGGCCGATTGTAGGCCGGGGGGTGCGTCGCACAATGGCGGGCGCCGTGTCTGGTGCGCGACCCGGAGGTAAGGAAGGCGCTAGGCGGCGGCCAGCACCACGTCGTCAAAACGGTGGTCCATCGCCACCGGCCGTCGTCACACCGTTGATATATGATCGCCACCGTGCTCGGCCGCGAGGCTCTGTATGGTCGCGCCGACGCCCCGAGGGTTCGGGATTCCGGCCATCCAAAAGAAGCCTGCGGGGTTTTCGGCGTGTGTTCGCCCGGGCAACCTGCAGCGCCGCTCATCGCCGATGCGCTCCACGCCCTTCAGCACCGTGGGCAGGAGGCGGCCGGATTGGCGGTGAGCGAGGCGTCCACGATCACGGTCATCAAGGACGTGGGCCTCGTCACTGACGTTCTCGATCGCCAGACCATCGCTGGACTCCGGGGGGAGCTGGGAATCGGCCACACCCGATACTCGACGACCGGAAGCAGCACGTGGGCGAATGCTCAGCCCTGCTACCGATCCATTCGCGAGCTCAACTTCGCCCTGGGGCACAATGGGAACCTGACCAACACCGTCGAGCTCGCCTCCGAGCTTGAGCTGCCGCCATCCGAAGCGCCGCGCGGGGGGGTGCTCTGTGCCACGAACGACAGCGATCTCATCGCCGGCCTTCTGGCCGCTGCCTTGGAAAGCGGCATGCAGGGCACCGACACCCTCGAGGGCGCGCTCCTGGATGTCCTCCCTCGACTCGAAGGCGCGTTCTCACTGGTCCTAATGGACGCGCAGCGCATTGTCGGCGTTCGGGATCCGAATGGATTCCGGCCCCTCTGCATGGGGCGCCTCGGCGAGGGCTGGGTTCTCGCTTCGGAGACGGCGGCGCTCGATGTCATCGGCGCCCAGTTCGTGCGGGAGATCCTGCCCGGTGAGATGGTGGTTATCGAACCGCACGAGCAGCCGCGCTCGTTCGAACCGTTCCCGCCCGAGCGGGTCGATCCGCGGTTGTGCATCTTTGAGTTCGTCTACATGGCACGACCGGACAGCCAACTCTATGGTCTTGAGATCCAGGGCGCGCGCGTCCGCATGGGCGAGATGCTGGCGGCCAAGGCGCCGGTCAATGCGGACGTTGTCATGGGCGTACCGGACTCGGGGCTACCGGCGGCCGAAGGCTATGCGGCCGCCTCGGGGATTCCGTATGCCAGTGGACTCGTCAAGAACCGCTACATCGGCCGGACGTTTATCAATCCCGGTCAGGACGAGCGGGAGCGAAACGCAAGACGGAAGCTGAACGTCCTGACGGAGCGCGTGCGCGGCAAGCGGCTCGTCGTTGTCGAGGATTCCGTCGTACGCGGAACGACGACGCGGTATCTGGCCAAGATGCTCCGAGAGGCGGGCGCGACGGAGGTTCACCTTCGGGTCGCGCTGCCGCCCGTGAGGTGGCCGTGCTTCTACGGCATCGACATCGGAACACCGAGGGAGCTCCTGAGCTCCTCGCGGTCCGTCGAGGGTGTACGGGACATCCTAGGAGTGGACACGATCGCGTTCCTGAACATCATGGAACTGCGCGAAGCGATCGGCCCACCGGATGCCGGCTTCTGCGACGCTTGCATGACCAACGACTATCCGACGCGAATCGGCCGGTCGCTGACGAAGTTCGCGCTAGAGGCGTAGAGAGCGCTACCGGGACCGCGGCCCTCGGCTCTAGCCGGCTTCACGCGGCACTCAGCCGGTGGGTCCGCGGCGTCTGACCGGTGTTCCCGGCGCGCGAATGGCGGCGGCCCTCGGCCGGCCTAGCTCGCGCGCTCAGCGGCGGCGTCTGGAAAGGCCGCAGCAAGTTCGGCGACGTGGGGTACGTCCTCGACAGCCTCGTCCGGCGCGACTGTCTCGTCCAGCGGCGGTACGCCACGGGGTGATTCGCCCTGCTTTCAGAGGCGGAGCTCCGAGTAGCTCCCAGCTTCCGCGGTGGGAGGAATCAGATGGCTAGGCGTCCCACTTGACCAAAACTTGACCATAGGCCCGTGCTCCAGGCCTTGATCTGCCTTCCAAGGAAACGAAAGACGCCCAGTTGCAGGCCTCTTCGAGAATGGAGCTAGCCGGGCTCGGACCGGCGACCTCCTGGGTGCGATTTGGTCGAAGATCGTCGCGACCGTTCGCCATCGTTCGTTGGCTGCTGCGACGGCGCGGGTTCTAGTGCCTGCGCTTCGTCGTGGGCAGCCATCGTTCGCGATGGCTGCTTGACCATGATTTGACCACGCACTGCGCCAGTGGATAGCAGCATGTTGCGAGTCAACCTGCCCGTGACTCTCGGCCTGCCCGTTACTCTCCGCCGCCCCAGGTTGCCTAGGCGAAGGGTGCGCTCGCCTGCTACCCAGCCCTCCTGACCCGAGGAATTCGCCTGCTCGACGGGCGACATTCTGTACGAACTCTTCGGCCGCCGAAAAACCTCCCGGGCTCCTACGAACGTCGACAGTCGCAACAAGGATTTGATCACGCTGCGTTGTTGCGGTGAGCCGACGCTCACTCCTCCTCGGTTCGGACGGTTTGCTCGGTTCGATACCTACTCATGTTCCTGAAGAGGACCCGCGTGGTCGATGTCTTTCCGCTGGAGCTCGCGCAAAGCGCGTACCGCGACCGTCGGGACTTGCGAGACCACCAACAGCGCTGCGGTGGCCGTAAGCGTCGTTCGCACGCCGGCGACATCTGCGATCGGGCCAACGATCGCATACCCGATGGGCCGCAACGCTGTCGAGCCGAGCCAGTCATACGACGAAACACGGGACAGCGCCTCTTCCGGGATGTTCTCCTGCAGTGTCGTGTTCCAGAACGTGTCCGGGAGACTGAACGCAATCCCGGCAGCGACTGCGGACGCGGCTATTGCGTAGAGCGGCGCGGGAAACGCGAGCATCAGCAAACACGGCGCCATCACGAGCAGCGTCAAGTTCCCGACGAGCAAGCGCCGTCGCGGACGGTATGTCAGGGCGACCAAGTCTCCCACTACTGCGCCCACTCCGAGCGCACTGACGATCAACGCCCACGCCGCGGGACCACCCAGCTGATCCTTTGAAATCAGAGGGCCGAGCACGAACAACGACGAGAGGATCAGGAACTGAAATAGAGCGTACTCGGCGATGCTGACCCACACCCACTTGCGTGAGATCACGTGGCGCCACCCGTCGGCGAGATCGGCTACGAACCGCGCTGGCTCCATCCCACGAGCAGCTCGCGGTATGCGGAGTCTCAGGAGGAATAGCGCGCTGAGTGCGAATGTGGCGGCGTCCAAAGCGATGGCGGATCCCGAGCCCGCGATTGCCACGACGGCGCCAGCGACGGCAGGGCCTATGATGCTCGACAGGCTCGTCGACAGCGACAACACCGCGTTCGCCTGCTGAAGGCGCCCCGAGCTCACGACCTGCGGCACGAGTCCGCTTGCGGCGGGTCGGAAGAACGCCAACGCGAACCCGTTGCCGGCCTGGAGCGCGACGAGGTGCCAAATCTCGGCGCGCCCCGTGAAGAGGAGTGCCGCTGTGATGCCCTGAGTCGCGCAACGCCCGACGTCCGAGGCGATCATCAGGTGACGGCGCTGGAGCCTGTCGGCCCAAACTCCGCCAGCGATAAGCGGTAGCAAGAACGCCACGGTCCGGGCCGCGAGAACAATGCCGAGATCGGAGGCGGAGCCGTCGAGATCGAAGACCGCGAACGCGATCGCGATCGGCGCAATGTTGTCGCCGAGCATCGACGTTGCCTGCGCGATGAAGAGTTGTCGGAAGTTTCGCTCGCGGAGCGGTCCGGTCAGGCCTCGGAGCGTCACCGGGCGAATATATTCGCCCATTGCGTCAGACAGTCTCTGCGACCTCGTTCGCGCGTACTCATCCCGACCCGGCCGTCGCAGATGACCTTTGCGCAAAGCTCGCGAACGCCGAGGCCGCGCCCACAGCGGCCGCCCGTGCACGCAACTAAACGCCTTCCGCAAACAGGTCCAGGCGAAGACTGGCACCGGCCCAAGCAAGGCGTTCACCGCCGACGAGGGTGCGCTACTGAAGCTGCTGTCCACGGAGCTCTGACCCTGCTCCTCTGAGCTTCGTGAGACGAGGAACTCAATCCATGCAGCCCCGACGCGGGGACGCCTCGCGCTGGTGGCTCGGTCGGTGAGCTTGGCGAAGCTGCTGAAGTGACGACGGCGAATCACTCGTTGCCCGCTAGGAGGTCGCCGGAGGGATCGAGCTCGCGTGACTCGAGCGATTGGAAGGTTGCGCGCTACTACTAGTAGTAGTAGTAGGAGGTCACGAAGCTAACGAGATCGGAAACGGCGATCACCGGCGTTCGCTCCCGGCTGGGTAGGTCTCCTCGGGCGTGGGCCGTCCGAAGGCGCCGATACGGTAGTGGCAATCGGGTGCGCGTCATAGCCGCGTCCCGCCAGTCTGCGTCATAGCCGCAGGCGCAAACCCGTAGTTCGGCGATGCGCTTGAAAGGAGGCTGTGATCGTGGACGGACGCCGACGGAAGGGTGCACGGCCAGCGAACGCGAGGCGGGGCTCGGCGCCGAGCATGCTCGCAGTCGACTTCTTCACCGTCGAGACCGTCGCGCTGCAACGGCTGTACGTGCTCTTCTTCATCGAGCTCGGTAGCCGCCGCGTCCACCTCGCCGGCTGCACCGCCAACCCAACCGGACCGTGGGTCGCCCAGCAGGCGCGGCAGTTCGCCTGGACGCTCCAGGAGCAATCCGCACGGTTCGGGTATCTGATTCGCGATCGCGACAGCAAGTTCACCCGCGACTTCGACACCGTCTTCGCCAGCGAGGGCATCCAGATCATCACGACGCCGGTGCGGGCGCCGAAGGCGAACGCGATCGCCGAGCGCTTCGTCCGTACCGTCCGCGCCGAGTGCTTCGACTGGCTCCTGATCCATGAACCGACGCCACCTCGAGCGCGTCCTCCGCGTCTTCGTCGACCACTACAACGCGCACAGGCCACACCGCTCACTCAACCTCAAGCCGCCAGATCCGGCGTCCCGAAAGCTCTCCGTCGCGCACCAGCCCACGACCGCCGTCGAGCGCCGAGACATGATCGGCGGACTCATCCACGAATACAAACTCGCCGCGTGAACCGACTTTGCGTACCCCACACGCGTAAATTGCCTTTTTCCGGTTTTAGGGCTTGCGTGAAGTCCAGCTTCCCCAGTTCTGGAGCCCTTTCTGGAGCCTAGACATCGGACAGCCCGATCTCTTCGTCTGGACCGGCAACGCAGGGGCCAGAGATACCGCGAACTGCGCCCTCCGGACGCGTGGGGTTCAGATACTCGGTCTCACGCAGCGGCCGCGAGCAGGAGATGCGTGGGCCGTCATGTTGAACCACCCGGAAACCTCAAGTTTCGCCGCGGGCCGGCCACTTGAACTCCACCCGCCGATGGGCAATCGTATCGATCAGTCGGTTCCGCTCTTCCGCGGCGCCCGCTGGGCGTCCGCGAGCGCGCGGGGAGGTGCAGGTGAAGGCGAGGGGCAGCGGATAGCGTGGGCGGAGGGTTCGACGAGCTCGCGCTCCCCGGCAAGGTCGACGCCCTCTCGCCCGGGTCGGTCAGCTTCGCCGAGCTCGTGCTCGCGCGCCGGCGGCGGGCCGACGCCCCCGAGGGCTCTCCGGCGGAAAGTGCCTACCACGAGCGCTTGGCCGCCTTCACGCGCGCCCACGGTGACATCACGGCCGCATACTGGTCGGAGTACGAAGCAGCAGCGGTCGCGATCACGGCGGGTACGGGCACGAGGCTCGATCGCCTGCTCGGGCGGGCTAGACCGCCCGCACTCCACCGGGTAAGTGACTGGCTGCTCCGGGAGGAGCCGCGCGCCGCCGAGCTGCTATACCGCTGCGACGCGCTGGCGATCCGCGCGGGGGAGTCGCTGGCCTCGCTGCAGTTGCGGATCGCCCTCCAGCGCATCCTGTCCCTCGTCTCGGCGGTGCTCGCGATGCACGAGGCGCGGGCGGCCGCCACGAGCCTGGAGCCGACCGAGCGCAACGACCGTCGTCTCGACGAGCTCGAGCACCATCTTCTCGCCGTGGAGGAGTACGTCGAGCGCGTGGGACGCGCGAACGCGGTGCGTATCTACGTCGTAGCCGCGAGCGCAAGCGCCGCCACCGTCGTCTTGGGAACGCTAGTCGCAGAGATCGCGGCCGGCTCGACGCCGTTCGCCGACCGGGCCGCGGCTGCGGTCGCGGCGGGCGCGCTCGGAGCTGCGACTAGCGTCCTGCAGCGCGTCTCCCTCGATCGAGCGGTCCTACCGATCGACGTCGGCCGGATGCCGCTCGCCGTGCTCGGCGCGTCGCGCGGCTACGTCGGCGCGATCCTCGGCGCGGCGGTCTACTTCGTGCTCGCGGCGAAGTGGGTGACGATCGGCTCGTCGGGCTCCTCGTCGAGCAGGGCGGTCTACACGTACGCGCTGGTGGCCTTCGTGGCCGGGTTCGCGGAGCGCTGGGCCCGCGAAACGTTCGGCGAGTTCTCGTCGTCCATACCGGCCGCCTCGGCACGGCGCGCGCTCGACGCGACCGAGCGCCTGCCGCAAACGGTCGAGGAGTCGGTGCGGACGGCGCTGCTCGGCGCTCCGCTCGCGAAGTGGCGCGGCTTCGTCGGCGTGTCGGTGGATGCACCGACGAACGAGGACGGACGGCCGACGCTGGCGCCGCGCAACGACGTCGAGCTCGAGATTACGTTCGCGCCCGAGGAGCGCGGGCGCGGCGTCGAGCGCCTGATCGACATCCGGGACGGCGTCGACGCGGCCACGGTGACCTTCAAGCTGCGCCTCGAGAGCGATACGGTCGCGGTTCCGGCCGAGGAATACGTGGCCGAGGTGCCGTCCTCCGGCAGCAAGAAGCTCGCCGTGCCGCTGACCACCCCGACGGCATCGGGGACGCACCAGATCTGGCTGCGCGTCTCCCAGCGCAACCGCGTCGTGCAGATGGTGCCGCTCGAGCTGGCGGTCGGTGCGGGATGAACGGGAGCGCGGGTGCCTCAGCCGCCCTGAGCCTGTGGGTCGAGTCCAAGAAATCCGGCTACACGCTTCGCGCGACCGCCGGTCCGGACGAAAGGGAGATCGCGCGCGCGGTGCTGCCGGAGTCCGCGCTGAATGCGCGCGCCTCCCTTCCTGCCGCGCTCCTCGAGGTCAAGAACCTCGCGGTCCGTCTCGACGGGGAGCCCGACTGGCCGGATGCCGGACCAGCGCTCGACAAGCTCCGCGACAAGGGCACCGACCTCGCCTTCGAGATCTTCGGACGGCATGACGCGTTCTACGACTTTGCTGAGGCCTGTGCGCACGTCCTGACGCCTGAGCTGCGGCAAAGGTCGGACCCTCCGCTCGTCGAGCTGAACTCGGACACGAGGGACCTCCTCCCGATCGAGCTCCTGCCGTTCTTCGTCGTCACGGACTGGCCCGAGTCGATCGAGAACGCAACGGACGTCGCGTGCGCCGCGCAGAGCTTCCTCGGCTTCTCCGCGGTGCTGCGGCGCGTGCCACCGGCGGACGTCCAGCAGGACACGGTGCTCGCCAGCCGACCCCTGCCGGTCGCGTTCGTCCGCAACGTGCGGCTGTCGGGTGCGGCGCAGGAGGCCACGGCGCTGCGGGACTTCGGGGAGGACGTCGTCGCCCTCGAGGAGCCGATCCCGGCGGGAACCGGGCTGTCGGAGCGCGAGGTCGTCAAGCTGCTCAGCCGGAGGATCTACAACGCCGTCTCCGGCGCCGCCACCGGCGCGTCGATGGATCAGGTCCTGCACTTCGCCTGCCATTGCGATGCCGACGCATTGGCGACCGCCAACTGGCTGCTGCGAATCGGCGACGAGGTCCGGGTCACGATGGGCGACCTCATCGCCGAGCTCGGCTATCGCGAGGTCGAGCGTCGTCGCACCTCGCCGCGACCTACCCGACCGTCGCGCCCGCTCGTGTTCATGAACGCCTGCGACACGTCCAGCATCAACCCGGCCTCCGCCGCCTCGTTCGTCGACGTTTTCCTCGGCAACGGCAACCGCGGCTTCATCGGCACGGAGACGAGGATTCCCGACCGGGTCGCCGCGTTTGTCTCGCACGTGTTCTACGAGCGCGTCCTCGCCGGACACACGGTCGGCCGCGCGCTGCAC